>NZ_VMLT01000028.1:0-16630 GCF_013276815.1 Streptococcus sp. 1055
GAAGTCAGTAACCATACATACGGCAAGGTGAAGCTGACGTGGTTTGAAGAGATTTTCGAAGAGTATTATTCTGCAGCTTGTTGCCAACGTTTTGCTAGCATATGAGATAGGCTAGAAATGGCTAGGTTAAAGCTGAAGTAGATGAGGGCAATCAGTATATAAAGACTGAAGACCTGCTCTGGTTCGAAATAACGGCCCATGAGAATTTGGCTGGCTCCAAAGAGTTCTTGTAGGGCGATAACAGAGTAGAGGAGACTGGTATCCTTAATCACGGTTACAAACTGAGAAATGATGGCTGGCAGCATTTTACGAATGGCTTGTGGGAGAATGATGTAGTAGAGGATTTGGGCTGAAGTGAAGCCTTGTGACATTCCTGCTTCGTACTGCCCCTTGGCTACGGCATTGAGACCGCCTCGGATAATCTCAGCTAAAGCCGCTGATGTAAAGAGTGTGAAGGCAGTGATTCCTGCTGGAGTGGATTTCATCTTGAAAATTAAAAAGATAGTAAAGATCCAGAGAAGGTTGGGAACGTTGCGCACAAATTCGATATAAATGCTGGAAATAATGCGCAAGACAGGATTTTTGCCATTTCTCATGACAGCTAGCACCGTACCGATAAGGGTAGAGAGGACGATGGCAATCAGAGAAATGTAGAGGGTCAAGCCAAATCCTTTAAAGATAAAGACTAGGTTATCTGGGGTCAAAACTTCTAAAATGGATTCCATAGTAACCTCCTAAAGTGAATAGGCTTTTTTATTAGCTTGTTCCATCTTGCGACCAAACTGGGCAACAGGGAAGCATAGAGAAAAGTAGAGAAGGGCAGCGCCTAGAAAGGCTGGAATGTAGTTTCCGTTAAGTGCTGACCAAGACTTGGTCACAAACATCAAGTCCACTCCAGAGATGATAGCGACTGTTGAGGTGTTCTTGATGAGGTTGACAATTTGGTTGGTCAAAGGAGGGAGAATGATGCGGTCGGCAACTTCACGGGCAAAGCCCATTTCATGGGTAACGACAATCATATTCATACCATCGTGGGCCAATTTTTGCATAACCGCTAGAACATCGCCGATGGTTTCAGGGTCAAGAGCAGATGTTGGTTCATCAAAGAGAAGAAGCTCAGGATGCATAGCGAGTCCACGTGCAATGACAATCCGTTGCTTTTGTCCACCAGACAGCATGGCTGGATAAGAATCTTTTTTATCCCACATATTTACAAATTCCAGATATTTTTGAGCTGTTTTTTCAGCTTCTTTTTTATCAATTCCTAGAACTTTTATGGGTGCGAGTGTTACGTTTTCTAACACTGTTTTGTGAGGGTAAAGGTTAAAATGCTGGAAAACCATGCCGACTTCCTTGCGAAGAGGAACCAAATCTTTCTGGCTGGCACCAGCAACTTGGTGCCCATTTACTAGAAGACTTCCTTTGTCTACAGCCTCCAAACCATTGATTGTGCGGATAAGAGTGGATTTTCCAGAACCAGATGGTCCGAGTAGGACAACGACTTGTCCTTTTTCAAAACGGAGATTGATGTCGCGGAGTGCGTGGTAGTCTCCGTAATATTTTTCGACGTGTTCAAATTCTACTAAAGCCATAAGGAGTCTCCTTTGCATTAGATTTTATAACATGATTCTGCACCAAAAGATTTGTCTTGTCAAATCATATCTGAAAAAATTCACTAAAATTTTATAAAAAAGCAATCTGGATAGAGAAAACGTCTAAATCATGTTATAATGAAGCAATAGAATTCTTAGAAAGAGTGGATGTCTTTTTGATAACACCTACTTATGAATGGCAGTTTGCCCCGCAGGTAGAAGATGCGGATTTTACAAAGATAGCCAAGAAGGCTGGACTGGGTCCTGAGGTGGCTCGGTTATTGTTTGAGAGAGGGATTCAGGACCAAGAAAGTCTGAAGAAGTTTTTAGAACCTTCCTTGGAGAATTTGCATGACCCTTATCTGCTCCATGATATGGACAAGGCAGTGGAACGGATTCGTCAGGCCATTGAAGAAGGGGAAAATATTCTCGTTTATGGAGACTACGATGCGGATGGCATGACTTCGGCTTCGATTGTGAAGGAAAGTTTGGAACAACTTGGTGCTGAGTGCCGAGTTTACCTGCCAAATCGTTTTACCGATGGCTATGGCCCTAATGCTAGTGTTTATAAATACTTTATCGAGCAAGAAGGGATTTCCTTGATTGTGACGGTGGACAATGGGGTTGCTGGTCATGAGGCTATTGCATTGGCTCAGTCTATGGGAGTAGATGTCATTGTGACTGACCACCATTCCATGCCTGAAACCCTCCCTAATGCCTATGCCATTGTCCATCCTGAGCATCCAGATGCGGACTATCCCTTCAAATATTTGGCTGGTTGTGGAGTGGCCTTCAAGCTGGCTTGTGCCCTGTTAGAAGAAGTGCAAGTGGAATTGCTTGATTTGGTCGCTATTGGCACCATTGCTGATATGGTGAGTTTGACAGATGAGAACCGTATATTGGTTCAATATGGTCTGGAAATGTTGGGGCACACTCAGCGCATTGGTCTACAAGAAATGCTGGACATGGCTGGGATTGCTGTCAACGAAGTAACAGAAGAAACGGTTGGTTTCCAGATTGCCCCTCGTTTGAATGCCTTGGGTCGCTTGGATGATCCCAATCCAGCCATTGATTTGTTGACTGGCTTTGATGATGAGGAAGCGCATGAGATTGCTTTCATGATTCATCAGAAAAACGAAGAGCGCAAGGAAATCGTCCAGTCTATCTATGAAGAAGCTAAGACCATGGTGGACCCTGAGAAGAAGGTCCAAGTCTTGGCCAAGGAAGGCTGGAATCCTGGAGTTCTAGGAATCGTAGCTGGTCGTTTGTTGGAAGAATTGGGACAGACAGTCATTGTTCTTAATATAGAAGACGGTCGTGCCAAGGGCAGTGCTCGTAGTGTGGAAGCGGTCGATATTTTTGAGGCTCTGGATCCTCATCGAGACCTCTTCATCGCCTTTGGAGGTCATGCTGGCGCTGCAGGAATGACGCTGGAAGTTGAGAAACTTTCAGATTTATCTCAGATTTTAGAAGACTATGTCCGTGAAAAAGGCGCAGATGCTGGTGGCAAGAATAAGTTAAACCTAGATGAAGAACTGGATTTGGAGACACTTAGTTTGGAAACGGTCAAAAGTTTTGAACGTTTAGCTCCTTTTGGAATGGACAATCAGAAACCTGTCTTTTATATCAAGGATTTTCAGGTCGAAAGTGCCCGTACTATGGGGGCAGGCAATGCTCATCTCAAGTTGAAAATTTCCAAAGGTGAGGCGAGTTTTGAAGTGGTAGCATTTGGACAAGGTAGATGGGCAACAGAATTTGCTCAAACCAAGAATCTAGAGCTGGCAGTCAAATTGTCTGTCAACCAATGGAATGGCCAAACTGCCCTCCAATTGATGATGGTGGATGCGCGTGTAGAGGGTGTTCAACTTTTTAACATCCGTGGGAAGAATGCAGTCTTGCCAGAAGGAGTTCCAGTCTTGGATTTTGCTGGAGAATTACCGAGTCTAGTAAATAGTGAAGCTGTTGTCGTAAAAACCATTCCAGAGGATATTACTCAGCTGAAGACCATTTTTCAGAAACAGAATTTTTCCGCTGTCTATTTCAAAAATGATATTGACAAGGCCTACTATCTGACAGGCTATGGGACTAGAGAGCAGTTTGCCAAATTGTACAAGACTATCTACCAGTTTCCAGAGTTTGATATTCGCTACAAGCTCAAGGATTTGGCTGCTTATCTCAATATCCAACAAATCTTGCTGGTTAAGATGATTCAAGTCTTTAAAGAACTAGGCTTTGTGACGATCAAAGATGGGGTTATGACAGTCAATAAAGAAGCGCCAAAGAGAGAAATCGGAGAAAGTCAGATTTACCAAAATCTCAAACAAACCGTCAAAGACCAAGAAATGATGGCGCTGGGTACCGTGCAAGAAATTTATGACTTTTTAATGGAAAAAGAGTAGATCATAGGAAAGAGTTGGGAAACCAGCTCTTTTTTGAAAACAAATCTTCATTTTGAAAATCATCAAAAAAATGGTATAATGGTAGGAAAAGATTCGGCTAACAGTAATAGTGCTTTTAGAATAAGAGGGTAAGCAACCCTATAATCAAGATAAACTAAGATTTTGGAGGAAAAATGAGTAATATTAGTTTAACAACACTTGGTGGTGTACGTGAAAATGGGAAAAATATGTACATTGCTGAAATTGGAGAGTCCATTTTTGTTTTGAATGCAGGGTTAAAATATCCCGAAAATGAACAATTAGGGGTCGATGTGGTGATTCCAAAGATGGACTACCTTTTTGAAAATAAAGATCGAATTGCTGGGGTATTTTTAACTCACGGACATGCAGATGCTATTGGTGCTCTGCCTTATCTCTTGGCTGAAGCCAAGGTACCTGTATTTGGCTCTGAGTTGACCATTGAGTTGGCAAAACTCTTTGTCAAAGGAAATGACGCAGTCAAGAAATTTAATGATTTTCATGTTATTGATGAAGATACGGAGATTGATTTTGGTGGGACAGTGGTTTCCTTCTTCCCTACGACTTACTCCGTTCCAGAGAGCCTGGGAATTGTCTTGAAGACAGCTGAAGGGAGCATCGTTTATACAGGTGACTTCAAATTTGACCAGACAGCTAGTGAATCCTATGCGACAGACTTCGCTCGTTTGGCAGAAATCGGTCGTGACGGCGTCCTGGCTCTCCTCAGTGATTCGGCCAATGCGGACAGCAATATTCAGGTGGCTAGTGAAAGTGAAGTTAGAGATGAAATTACCCAAACCATTGCTGACTGGGAAGGTCGTATCATCGTTGCAGCTGTTTCCAGTAACCTTTCTCGTATCCAGCAGATTTTTGACGCTGCGGATAAAACAGGTCGACGTATCGTCTTGACAGGATTTGATATTGAAAATATCGTCCGCACAGCGATTCGTCTCAAGAAGTTGTCTTTAGCCAACGAAATTCTCTTGATTAAGCCGAAAGATATGTCTCGCTTTGAAGACCATGAGTTGATTATTCTTGAGACAGGTCGTATGGGTGAACCTATCAATGGACTTCGTAAGATGTCGATTGGTCGCCATCGTTATGTAGAAATCAAGGATGGGGATCTGGTCTATATTGCTACGGCTCCGTCTATTGCTAAAGAAGCCTTCGTTGCGCGTGTGGAAAATATGATTTATCAGGCAGGAGGGGTTGTCAAATTGATTACCCAAAGTTTACATGTATCAGGGCACGGAAATGCGCGTGATTTGCAGTTGATGATCAATCTCTTGCAACCCAAGTATCTCTTCCCGATTCAAGGGGAATACCGTGAGTTGGATGCCCATGCTAAGGCTGCTATGGCAGTTGGGATGTTGCCAGAACGCATTTTCATCCCTAAAAAGGGAACCAGCATGGCTTATGAGAATGGGGACTTTGTCCCAGCTGGAGCGGTTTCGGCAGGGGATGTCTTGATTGACGGAAATGCTATCGGTGATGTTGGAAATGTGGTTCTTCGTGACCGCAAGGTCTTGTCAGAGGATGGTATTTTCATCGTCGCAATCACCGTTAACCGTCGTGAGAAGAAAATTGTGGCCAAGGCACGTGTTCACACGCGTGGATTCGTTTATCTCAAGAAGAGCCGCGATATTCTCCGTGAAAGTTCAGAATTGATTAACCAAACGGTAGAAGACTATCTTCAAGGAGATGACTTTGACTGGGCAGATCTTAAAGGCAAGGTTCGGGATAATCTGACCAAGTATCTCTTTGATCAAACTAAGCGTCGTCCAGCTATTCTACCAGTAGTCATGGAAGCAAAATAATCATTGAAATAAGTAAAGATAAAGTCTAGTTTCGGCTTTTTCTTATCGGAAAATAGAAGGAGAAAATCATGGCAGTAATGAAAATCGAGTATTACTCACAAGTTTTGGATATGGAGTGGGGGGTGAATGTCCTCTACCCTGATGCCAATCGAGTGGAAGAACCAGAGTGTCAAGATATTCCCGTCTTGTACCTCTTGCACGGGATGTCTGGCAATCATAATAGTTGGCTCAAGCGGACCAATGTAGAACGCTTGCTTCGAGCTACTAATCTCATTGTTGTTATGCCTAATACCAGCAACGGTTGGTACACCGATACCCAATATGGTTTTGACTACTACACGGCTCTAGCAGAGGAATTGCCACAGGTTTTGAAACGCTTCTTCCCTAATATGACCAGTAAGCGTGAAAAGACCTTTATCGCTGGTCTCTCCATGGGAGGCTACGGCTGTTTCAAATTGGCTCTTGCGACAAATCGTTTTTCTCATGCAGCTAGTTTTTCAGGTGCTCTCAGCTTTCAAGATTTGTCTCCTGAGAGCCAAAATCTGGGAAGTCCAGCCTACTGGAGAGGTGTTTTTGGAGAGATTAGAGACTGGACAACTAGTCCCTATTCTCTTGAAAGTCTGGCTAAAAAATCGGATAAAAAGACCAAACTTTGGGCGTGGTGTGGCGAACAGGATTTCTTGTATGAAGCCAATAATCTAGCAGTGAAAAATCTCAAAAAATTAGGTTTTGATGTGACCTATAGCCATAGCGCTGGAACTCACGAGTGGT
Source organism: Streptococcus sp. 1055 (assembly GCF_013276815.1). NCBI lineage: Bacteria > Bacillati > Bacillota > Bacilli > Lactobacillales > Streptococcaceae > Streptococcus > Streptococcus sp. 1055. The sequence goes on from NZ_VMLT01000028.1 coordinate 6,598, forward strand.
ATTATTGGGAAAAACAATTGGAACGGTTTCTAGCAACCCTGCCAATCGATTTCAAATTAGAAGAGAGATTGAGTTAGTTTTTTATAAATGAACCACTATCTATAGTTATTCTTGGCTTCAAAACAATGATGGAAGTCTGTTTTCACTAGACTTTTCAAACGAAAGTAGTAGAATAGTAATAAGATATTGGAGGAAAGAGAGTAGGAAATGTACCGTTATCAAATTGGCATTCCCACATTAGAATATGATCAGTTTGTCAAAGAACATGAATTAGCCAATGTATTACAAAGTAGTGCTTGGGAAGAAGTGAAGTCTGATTGGCAACATGAGAAGTTTGGTGTTTACAGGGAAGAAAAATTACTGGCGACAGCTAGTATTTTGATTAGAACTCTTCCGTTAGGCTATAAAATGTTTTACGTCCCAAGAGGACCTATATTGGATTATGGAGATACAGAACTCTTGAGTTTTGTCATTCAGTCCATTAAGTCTTATGCTCGTAGCAAGAGAGCTATTTTTGTGACTTTTGACCCAAGTATTTGCCTGTCTCAAAGTTTAATTAATCAGGAAAAAACAGAATTTCCTGAAAATCTGGCTATTATTGATAGTTTGCAACAAATGGGAGTAAGGTGGTCAGGAAAAACAGAGGAAATGGGAGACACCATTCAACCTCGTATTCAGGTGAAAATATACAAGGAAAATTTTGAAGAAGATAAACTTTCCAAGTCAACAAAACAGGCTATTCGAACAGCACGGAATAAGGGGGTAGAGATTCAATTTGGTGGAACTGAATTATTGGACTCTTTTTCCTTTTTGATGAAAAAAACCGAGAAGCGGAAAGAGATTCATTTGAGGAATGAAGCCTATTATAAAAAGTTGTTAGATAATTTTAAGGACAAGGCCTACATCACCTTGGCAACCTTGGATGTCTCTAAACGTTCGCAAGAATTAGAAGAACAGTTAGCGAAAAACAGAGCCTTGGAAGAGACCTTTACTGATTCGACTCGAACTTCAAAAGTAGAAGCGCAGAAGAAGGAAAAAGAACGTTTGTTAGAGGAATTGACTTTCCTGCAGGAATATATGGATGCAGGTCAAGCAAGAGTTCCCTTAGCGGCTACCTTGACTTTAGAATTCGGACAAACTTCTGTCAATCTATACGCAGGAATGGATGAAGATTTTAGACGTTATAAAGCTCCTATTTTGACCTGGTATGAGACAGCTCGATATTCCTTTGAACGTGGCATTTTATGGCAAAATTTAGGAGGCGTCGAGAATGCTTTAGATGGTGGACTCTATCGTTTTAAAGCTAATTTTAATCCAACGATCGAAGAATACTTGGGTGAATTTACAATTCCTACCCATCCTCTCTATCCTCTGTTAAGACTTGCTCTTGATTTCCGTAAAACATTAAGAAAAAAACATAGAAAGTAAGTATATGGCACTAACTACACTCACGAAAGAAGAGTTTCGTACTTATTCTGATCAGGTTTCTTCTCGTTCCTTTATGCAATCTGTTCAGATGGGGGACTTGTTAGAAAAAAGAGGGGCTCGAATTGTTTATCTTTCTTTGAAACAAGGAGGAGAGATTCAAGTTGCAGCTCTGGTTTATAGCTTGCCCATGCTGGGTGGTCTGCATATGAAGATCAATTCGGGGCCGATTTATACCCAACAAGATGCTCTTCCAGTTTTTTATGCGGAGTTAAAAGAATATGCCAAGCAAAATGGTGTATTAGAGCTGCTTGTAAAACCTTATGAAACTTATCAAACTTTTGATAGCCAAGGTAATCCAATAGATGCTGAGAAAAAAAGTGTCATTCAAGGTTTAACTGATTTAGGTTATCAATTTGATGGATTGACAAGAGGTTACCCAGGTGGAGAACCAGATTGGTTATACTATAAAGATTTAACTGAATTAACTGAAAAGAGTTTGCTTAAAAGTTTTAGCAAAAAGGGTAAACCCTTGGTGAAAAAGGCTGAAACCTTTGGCATTCGGTTGAAAAAGTTAAAACGTGAAGAACTATCGATTTTTAAGAATATAACAAAAGAAACCTCTGAACGTAGAGAATATAGTGATAAAAGTTTAGAATATTATGAGCATTTTTATGATACTTTTGGAGAACAAGCGGAGTTTCTCATAGCAAGCTTAAATTTTTCGGACTATATGAGCAAATTGCAAGGTGAACAAAGTAAACTAGAAGAAAACTTGAACAAGTTGCGACTTGATTTGAGTAAAAATCCTCATTCTGAGAAAAAACAAAATCAACTGAGAGAATATTCTAGTCAATTTGAAACATTTGAAGTTCGAAAAGCAGAAGCGCGAGACTTGATTGAAAAATATGGAGAAGAAGATATTGTTTTAGCCGGGAGTTTATTTGTTTATATGCCTCAGGAAACGACTTACCTCTTTAGTGGTTCCTACACTGAGTTTAATAAATTCTATTCCCCTGCACTGCTTCAAAAATATGTTATGTTGGAAAGCATAAAACGTGGAATACCTAAATACAACTTCCTAGGCATTCAAGGGATTTTTGATGGAAGTGATGGTGTTTTGCGTTTTAAACAGAATTTTAATGGCTATATTGTACGCAAAGCAGGTACTTTCCGTTACCATCCATCTCCTTTAAAATACAAAGCTATCCAGTTACTCAAAAAAATAGTAGGACGTTAAGATGAAAAAGTCAGTATTTAGCTTTCTTTTAGCTTCTTTTAGTAAAATAATTTTTATTTGCTAGAAAGGTGGAGAGACATGCGCTGGCTTTTTCGTTTGATAGGGGCTTTCTTTTCTTTTGTGTGGCGTTTGTTTTGGCGTCTGGTTTGGATAGTTGTGCTTTTATGTGTGCTTGCTTTCGGACTTCTCTGGTATCTGAACGGGGATTTTCAAGGAGCGCTAAAGCAAGCAGAACGGTCAGTAAAAATTGGTCAACAAAGTATTGACCAATGGGAGAAAACAGGGCAACTGCCTAAGTTAAGCCAGACAGATAGTCACCAGCATTCTGAAGGAAGGTGGCCGCAGGATTCTGCTCGTATTTACTTGGATCCCCAGATGGATTCAGGCTTTCAAGAGGCGTATTTAGAAGCAATTCAGAACTGGAATCAAACTGGTGCTTTTAACTTTGAACTCGTGACTGAGTCTAGTAAGGCGGATATTACGGCTACGGAGATGAACGACGGAGGCACTCCTGTGGCAGGAGAGGCGGAAAGTCAAACTAATCTCTTAACAGGGCAATTCTTATCCGTAACGGTGCGCTTGAATCATTATTATCTGTCCAATCCTGACTATGGCTATTCCTATGAGCGCCTTGTCCATACGGCAGAACATGAGTTGGGGCATGCGATTGGCTTGGATCATACAGATGAGAAGTCTGTCATGCAACCAGCAGGTTCTTTTTATGGTATCCAGGAAGAGGATGTTGAAAGACTTCGAAAATTATATGAGACCAATGAGTAGGGGACTATTTTTCCCTACTTTTTTGCTATAATGGAATTATGAACAACTTGATTAAATCAAAACTAGAGCTCTTGCCGACCAGCCCTGGTTGTTACATTCACAAGGATAAAAACGGCACCATTATCTATGTAGGAAAGGCTAAAAATCTGCGTAACCGCGTGCGGTCCTATTTCCGTGGAAGTCATGATACCAAAACAGAGGCTTTGGTGTCTGAAATTGTAGATTTTGAATTTATCGTTACGGAGTCTAATATTGAGGCACTTCTCCTAGAAATCAACCTGATCAAGGAAAATAAGCCTAAATACAATATCATGCTCAAGGATGACAAGTCCTATCCCTTCATCAAAATCACTAATGAGCGCTATCCACGCTTGATTATCACTCGTCAGGTCAAGAAGGACGGAGGTCTCTACTTTGGTCCCTATCCAGATGTAGGAGCAGCCAATGAAATCAAGCGACTACTGGATCGGATTTTCCCTTTTCGTAAGTGTACCAATCCACCGTCTAAGGTCTGTTTTTACTACCATATCGGCCAATGCATGAGCCACACCATCTGTAAGAAGGATGAGGACTATTTCAAGTCTATGGCTCAGGAGGTTTCTGATTTTCTGAAAGGGCAAGATGATAAAATCATTGATAACCTCAAGGGCAAAATGGCAGCGGCGGCTCAGACTATGGAGTTTGAACGTGCGGCGGAATACCGTGACCTGATTCAGGCTATTGGAACGCTTCGAACCAAGCAACGGGTCATGGCTAAGGATCTCCAAAATCGCGATGTCTTTGGCTACTATGTGGATAAGGGCTGGATGTGTGTGCAAGTTTTCTTTGTTCGTCAGGGCAAGCTCATCGAGCGCGATGTCAATCTCTTCCCCTACTTCAATGATCCAGATGAGGATTTCTTGACCTATGTGGGACAATTCTATCAAGAAAAATCTCACCTAGTTCCCAATGAGGTACTGATTCCGCAGGATATTGACGAAGAAGCTGTCAAGGCTTTGGTGGATACCAAGATTCTTAAGCCTCAACGTGGAGAGAAAAAACAGCTGGTCAATCTAGCCATAAAAAATGCACGTGTTAGTCTGGAGCAGAAATTTAACCTGCTAGAAAAATCAGTCGAAAAGACCCAAGGAGCTATTGAAAATCTAGGACGTTTGCTCCAAATTCCGACTCCAGTTCGCATCGAGTCCTTCGATAATTCCAACATCATGGGGACTAGTCCTGTTTCAGCTATGGTGGTCTTTGTCAACGGCAAACCAAGTAAAAAAGATTATCGTAAGTATAAAATCAAGACTGTCGTTGGACCAGACGACTATGCCAGTATGCGTGAGGTTATTCGCAGACGTTATGGTCGAGTACAACGAGAAGGTTTGACTCCTCCAGATTTGATTGTCATTGATGGGGGACAAGGTCAAGTCAATATCGCCAAGCAAGTCATCCAAGAGGAACTGGGCTTGGATATTCCCATTGCAGGTCTGCAAAAGAATGATAAGCACCAAACTCATGAATTGCTCTTTGGAGATCCGCTGGAAGTGGTGGACTTGTCTCGTAATTCTCAGGAATTTTTCCTCCTCCAACGTATCCAAGATGAGGTGCACCGCTTTGCTATCACTTTCCATCGCCAACTGCGCTCCAAAAATTCCTTTTCATCACAATTGGATGGGATTGACGGTCTGGGACCTAAACGCAAGCAAAATCTCATGAGGCACTTCAAGTCTCTGACCAAAATCAAGGAAGCAAGTGTGGATGAGATTGTCGAAGTCGGTGTGCCTAGAGTCGTTGCAGAAGCTGTGCAGAGGAAGTTGAACTCGCAGGAAACAGAAACCTTGCCTCAAGTGGCAGAAGAAAGAGTAGATTATCAAACAGAAGGAGACCATCATGAACCATAAAATCGCAATTTTATCAGATATTCATGGCAATGCGACAGCCTTAGAAGCAGTGATTGCAGATGCTAAAACCCAAGGAGTCAGTGAATATTGGATTCTGGGAGATATTTTTCTACCTGGTCCAGGTGCAAATGACTTGGTCGCCCTGCTAAAGGACCTTCCTATCACAGCCAGTGTTCGAGGCAATTGGGATGATTGTGTCCTTGAGGTCTTGGATGGGCAATACGGTTTGGAACATCCAAAAGAAATCCAGCTCATGCGATTGACCCAGTTTTTGATGGAGCGAATGGATCCTGCAACGATTGTCTGGCTACGAAGCTTGCCTTTGCTGGAAAAGAAAGAAATTGACGGATTGCGCTTTTCTATCTCTCATAATTTACCTGACAAAAACTATGGTGGTGACTTGCTAGTTGAGAATGATACAGAGAAATTTGACCAACTCCTCGATGAGGAAACGGACGTGGCAGTCTATGGTCATGTCCACAAGCAGTTGCTTCGTTACGGCAGTCAAGGGCAACAAATCATCAATCCAGGGTCGATTGGCATGCCCTATTTTAATTGGGAGGCGTTAAAAAATCACCGTGCCCAGTATGCCGTGATAGAGGTTGAAGATGGGGAATTGGTCAATATACAATTTCGTAAAGTTGCTTATGATTACGAAGCGGAGTTAGAATTGGCCAAGTCCAAGGGGCTTCCATTTATAGAAATGTATGAAGAATTACGTCGTGAAGATAACTATCAGGGACACAATCTGGAACTCTTAGCCAGCTTAATAGAAAAGCATGGGTATGTAGAGGATGTGAAAGATTATTTTGATTTTTTGTAAAAGTTTCCTAAAATAACCAATGCAAACTAAAAACGATTGGCTGGCCCAATCGTTTTTAATATATCTTATACTCAATGAAAATCAAAGAGCAAACTAGGAAGCTAGCCGTAGGTTGCTCAAAGCACAGCTTTGAGGTTGCAGATAAAGCTGACGTGGTTTGAAGAGATATTCGAAGAGTATTATTGTAACTGAGATTGATCTGGAAGATAAGAACCCCCTAGATAGGTATTACTGAGTTTTTCAAGGGTTCCGTCTTGGTAGAGTTCTTTGAGCGCTTTATCAAATTTATCTTTAAACTCTTTTTGGTCGCTTGAGAAAACGATATAGTTGTTGGGGCTATCGGCAGAAGGTAAATCAACGACTGAGAGGTTTAAGTCACGGTCCTTGATAATCTTTTGAACGGATACCTTGTCAAAAACTAGGAAATCAAACTCTCCGTTAGCAAGGTCTAGGATTCGTTTACCGATATCTTCACCAGAAAAATCGATAGTAGCAGGATTGTCAGGGTGTTTTTGATTCCAGTTATTGATGAATTGAGCGTTTGAAGTTCCAGTATCTTCTTGTGTTGTTTTGCCAGCGATTTGGTCAAGTGAAGTCAGAGGATTTTTCTTGTTGCTGACAAGGACGAGGGGATTGTTTGAAATTGGAAGTGAGTAGAGGTATTTTTCAGCACGCTCTTTTGTGTAACTCAAGTTATTTGCCGCAGCCTGATAGTGACCAGAATCAAGTCCTGGGAAGATGCTCTCCCAGGCAGTTCTTTGGAATTGAATCTCGTAGTCGCTGAGTTTTTCATCCACTGCCTTTAGAACTTCAATATCGAATCCTGTCAGATTGCCTTTATCTTCGTAGTCAAATGGTGGCACATCGCCAGCTGTAGCAAGGACGATTGCCTTTTGAGAATTAGTCTCTTTGGGTGTGGATTGATTCCCACAGGCAACTAAAAAGGGGATGATGGCTAGTAATAGGCTGAATTTTTTCATAATGTCTCCATTCAAATGTAAAGTACTTGCTAGTTTATCAGAAACTTTCTTGATGAACCAATATATATTTTTTATGGCTGTAATAAAAAAACTTAATCATGAAAAATCCCTGCAAGCTCTTTCAAATTATGGTAGAATGGAAGCAGTAGAATTAGAAAAGGAAATCGATTATGAAATTTCTTGAATTAAATAAAAAACGTCATGCGACTAAGCATTTCACTGATAAGCCAGTGGATCCAAAAGATATGCGTACGGCTATCGAAATTGCAACCTTGGCACCAAGTGCCCACAACAGCCAGCCTTGGAAATTTGTAGTGGTGCGTGAGAAAAATGCCGAACTAGCAAAATTGGCTTACGGTTCAAACTTTGAACAGGTATCATCAGCGCCTGTAACCATTGCCCTCTTTACAGACACAAATTTGGCTAAACGCGCTCGTAAGATTGCTCGTGTTGGTGGTGCTAATAACTTTTCTGAAGAGCAACTTCAATATTTTATGAAGAATTTGCCTGCTGAATTTGCACGCTACAATGAACAACAAGTCAGCGACTACCTAGCACTCAATGCAGGTTTGGTTGCTATGAACTTGGTTCTCGCTCTTACAGACCAAGGAATTGGTTCCAATATTATCCTTGGTTTTGACAAATCAAAAGTTAATGAAGTTTTGGAAATCGAAGACCGTTTCCGCCCAGAACTCTTGATCACAGTGGGTTACACAGACGACAAATTGGAACCAAGCTACCGCTTGCCAGTAGATGAAATCATCGAGAAAAGATAGAAAGAAGAAAAAATGACAGCAATTGATTTTACAGCAGAAGTAGAAAAACGCAAAGAAGACCTCTTGGCTGACTTGTTTAGCCTTTTGGAAATCAACTCAGAACGTGATGATAGCAAGGCTGATGCCCAGCATCCATTTGGACCTGGTCCAGTAAAAGCCTTGGAGAAATTCCTTGAAATCGCAGACCGCGATGGCTACCCAACTAAGAATGTCGATAACTACGCAGGACATTTTGAGTTTGGTGATGGAGAAGAAGTTCTCGGCATCTTTGCCCATATGGATGTGGTGCCTGCTGGTAGCGGTTGGGACACAGACCCTTACACACCAACTATCAAAGATGGTCGCCTTTATGCGCGTGGTGCTTCAGATGACAAGGGACCTACAACAGCTTGCTACTATGGTTTGAAAATCATCAAAGAATTGGGCCTTCCAACTTCTAAGAAAGTTCGCTTCATCGTTGGAACAGACGAAGAATCAGGCTGGGCAGATATGGACTACTACTTCGAGCACGTAGGACTCGCCAAGCCAGACTTTGGTTTCTCACCAGATGCTGAATTTCCAATCATCAATGGTGAAAAAGGAAACATCACGGAATACCTCCACTTTGCAGGTGAAAATACAGGTGCAGCCCGTCTTCACAGCTTTACAGGTGGTTTACGTGAAAATATGGTACCAGAATCAGCAACAGCAGTCGTTTCAGGTGACTTGACAGACTTGCAAGCTAAACTAGATGCCTTTGTTGCAGAACACAAACTTAGAGGAGAACTCCAAGAAGAAGCTGGCCAATACAAGGTGACGATCATTGGTAAATCAGCCCACGGTGCTATGCCTGCTTCAGGTGTCAATGGCGCAACTTACCTTGCCCTCTTCCTCAGCCAGTTTGGCTTTGCTGGTCCAGCCAAAGACTACCTTGACATCGCAGGTAAAATTCTCTTGAACGATCATGAGGGTGAAAATCTCAAGATTGCTCATGTGGATGAAAAGATGGGTGCTCTTTCTATGAATGCCGGCGTCTTCCGCTTCGATGAAACAAGTGCTGATAATACCATTGCCCTTAACATCCGCTATCCAAAAGGAACAAGTCCAGAACAAATCAAGTCAATCCTAGAAAACTTGCCAGTTGCTTCTGTCAGTCTATCAGAACATGGTCATACCCCTCACTATGTGCCAATGGAAGATCCACTTGTGCAAACCTTGTTGAATGTCTATGAAAAACAAACAGGCCTTAAAGGTCATGAACAAGTCATCGGTGGTGGAACCTTTGGTCGCTTGTTAGAGCGCGGAGTTGCCTATGGTGCTATGTTCCCAGACTCGATTGATACCATGCACCAAGCCAATGAATTTATCGCCTTGGACGATCTCTTCCGAGCAGCAGCAATCTATGCCGAAGCTATTTACGAATTGATCAAATAAAACGATAGAAGTCTGAGATCTTATGCTTGGACTTCTTTTTGGAGGGAAAGTAGATGTCTCAAATCGAAAGAATCAAACAGGCTATCATGGCGGATTCGCAGAATGCCAGCTATACAGAGCGTGGCATTGAGCCTCTCTTTGCAGCGCCAAAAACTGCTCGCATCAATATCATCGGTCAGGCTCCGGGACTTAAAACTCAAGAAGCAGGCCTTTACTGGAAAGATAAAAGTGGTGATCGCTTGCGGTACTGGCTAGGTGTGGATGAAGATACCTTTTACAATTCAGGTTATTTTGCTGTTTTGCCTATGGATTTCTACTTTCCAGGACATGGCAAGTCGGGTGATCTTCCGCCGCGAGCAGGTTTTGCAGAAAAATGGCATCCGCAGCTCTTACAGGAATTGCCTGATATTCAGTTAACCCTCTTGATTGGGCAATATGCCCAAGCCTACTATTTACAGGAGAAAATCAGTGGCAAGGTAACGGAGAGGGTGAAACACTATAAAGACTATCTGCCAACCTATTTTCCACTAGTTCACCCCTCACCACGAAATCAAATCTGGATGGCCAAAAATCCTTGGTTTGAGTCAGAAGTGGTGCCAGATTTGAAAAAAAGAATTAAAACCATTTTATAGTCAATGAAAATCAAAGAGCAAACTAGGAAGCTAGCCGCAGGTTGCTCAAAGTACAGCTTTGAGGTTGTGGATAGAACT
>NZ_VMLT01000029.1:0-27246 GCF_013276815.1 Streptococcus sp. 1055
TAGTTTTGCAGGAAGTCTATTATTTGGTTAGGTGAATTAGTGAAGCGTTTAGGCAAGTGTCTCTGGTTACGACGTAAAGAAACATAAATCGATCATATTTATGTCCTAAAACTAGTGAAGCGCCTAGCCAAAGTCCGAATAGGATTTGGCGTTAGTTACTTAGATTGCTTTGCAATCAAGTAACTTTGGCGATTTACATCTTCTCTGGCGCTTCTACTCCAAGCAAGCGAAGGGCTTCTTTGAGAACGACTGCGGTTGCGTAGCTGAGGGCTAGACGGCTGTCGCGTTCTGGGCTTTCATCCAAGATACGTGTATGTGCATAGTATTTGTTAAAGGATTGAGCTAGGTTAATTGCAAATTTAGCAATGATAGAAGGTTCAAAGTTATCTGCCGCACGGTTGATAATACGTGGGAAGTCTTGAATGAGTTTAATGATTTCCCAGCTTTCAGCATCATTCAAGCTATAGTTGCCAGCTGTTTCTGGTTTGAAATCCGCTTTGCGTAAGATCGATTGGATACGAGCGTAGGCGTATTGAACATAAGGTCCAGTTTCACCCTCGAAGGATACCATGGCCTCTAAGTCGAAGTCATATCCGTTTGTACGGTCAGTCTTGAGGTCATAGAACTTAATGGCTCCAACCCCAACAGCATGTGCTACCTGATCTTTATTTTCAAGTTCAGGATTTTTAGCTTCAATTTGGGCTTTTGCACGACTAATAGCCTCTGCAACAGTGGGCTCTAGCAAGATGACATTCCCTTTACGGGTAGAGAGTTTTTTCCCTTCTTTTGTAACCAAACCAAAAGGAACATGAGTAATGTCGTCACTCCAATCGTAGCCCATCTCTTGCAAGACAGCTTTGAGCTGTTTAAAGTGGGCAGATTGCTCTTGACCAACGACGTAGATAGATTTAGCAAATTGGTATTCGTTTTTACGGTAAAGGGCTGCAGCCAAGTCACGTGTGATATAGAGAGTTGCACCATCAGATTTTTTGATAAGGGCTGGATGCTCAATTCCATATTTCTCAAGATTCACAACTTGGGCACCTTCTGATTCAACAAGAAGGCCTTTTTCAGAAAGAATGTCTACAACTGCATCCATCTTATCGTTGTAGAAGGCTTCTCCGTTATAGCTGTCAAAATCAACCTGCAATTCATTGTAAAGGCGGTTAAATTCCACCAAACTTTCATCACGGAACCATTGCCAGAGAGCGAGGGCTTCCTCATCTCCATTTTCCAGTTTACGGAACCATTCGCGTGCTTCTTCATCCAAGCTAGGGTCATTTTCAGCCTCAGCATTGATGCGGACATAGAGTTTAAGAAGTTCATCAATTGGATGAGCTTTTACAGCTTCTTCGTCGCCCCATTTTTTGTAGGCAACAATCAACATCCCAAACTGTTTACCCCAGTCTCCCAAGTGGTTGACCTTGACTGTTTGATAACCGATTTTTTGGAAAATATGTGATAAGCTATCTCCGATGACAGTTGAGCGCAGGTGACCAATAGAAAATGGTTTAGCGATATTGGGACTAGACATATCGATAACAACATTTTCTTGTTTGCCAATAGTTTGGTCAGCATAGTGTTCTTTTTCAGTGATAACAGCTTGCAATACTTGAGCAGAAATGGCAGATTTATCAAGGAAAAAGTTGACGTAAGGTCCTGTTGCAACAACCTTTTCAAAGGATTGGCTGTTAATTTTTTCAGCCAGTTCAGCCGCGATCATTTGAGGTGCTTTACGTTCGACTTTTGCAAGAGAAAAAGCAGGGAAAGCAATGTCTCCCATTTCTGAGTTTTTAGGGGTTTCCAGTAAATTTAAAATAGCCTCTTGGTCCAGGCTATCAATGACGCTAGCCAATTCGCTAGCAATCAATTCTTTTGTATTCATTAAGAGCTCCTTTTTGGACTTTTCTACTATTTTATCACAATTTTAAAGAAAGAAGAAAAAATTTTTGAAATCTCCCGTTTTTTTGGTATAATATAGTTATAAAAATAGTTATAAATATTCACATAAGAGGATTTTATGAGAAAAAGAGATCGTCATCAGTTAATAAAAAAAATGATTACTGAGGAAAAATTAAGTACACAAAAAGAAATTCAAGATCGGTTGGAGGCGCACAATGTTTTTGTGACGCAGACAACCCTGTCTCGTGATTTGCGCGAAATCGGCTTGACCAAGGTCAAGAAAAATGATATGGTGTATTATGTACTAGCAAATGAGACAGAAAAGATTGATTTGGTGGAATTTTTGTCTCATCATTTAGAAGGTGTTGCAAGAGCAGAGTTTACCTTGGTGCTTCATACCAAACTGGGAGAAGCTTCTGTTTTGGCAAATATTGTAGATGCAAACAAGGATGAATGGATTTTAGGAACAGTTGCTGGTGCCAATACCTTATTGGTCATTTGTCGAGACCAGCACGTTGCCAAACTCATGGAAGATCGTTTGCTAGATTTGATGAAAGATAAGTAAGGTCTTGAGAGTTGCTCTCAAGACTTATTTTTGACAAGGAGAGACGGACAATGGCGACAGAAAAGCTATCACCTGGCATGCAACAGTATGTGGAGATTAAAAAGCAATATCCAGATGCGTTTTTGCTCTTTCGGATGGGTGATTTTTATGAATTATTTTATGAGGATGCGGTCAATGCTGCGCAGATTCTGGAAATTTCCTTAACGAGTCGCAACAAGAATGCCGACAATCCGATTCCTATGGCGGGTGTCCCCTATCATTCTGCCCAACAGTATATCGATGTCTTGATTGAGCAGGGCTATAAGGTGGCTATCGCAGAGCAGATGGAAGATCCTAAACAAGCAGTTGGGGTTGTGAAACGAGAGGTTGTTCAGGTCATTACGCCAGGGACAGTGGTCGATAGCAGTAAGCCGAACAGTCAGAATAATTTTTTGGTTGCCATAGACCGTGCTGGCAATCAATTTGGCCTAGCTTATATGGACCTGGTGACGGGTGACTTTTATGTGACAGGTCTTTTGGATTTCACGCTGGTTTGTGGGGAAATCCGTAATCTCAAGGCTCGAGAAGTGGTGCTGGGCTATGACTTGTCTGAGGAAGAGGAACAAATCCTTAGTCGTCAGATGAATCTGGTACTTTCCTATGAAAAAGAAGGCTTTGAAGACCTTCATTTACTGGATTCACGATTGGCAGCTGTGGAGCAAGCGGCATCTAGTAAATTGCTCCAGTATGTTCATCGGACTCAGATGAGGGAATTGAACCACCTCAAGCCTGTTATCCGCTATGAAATCAAAGATTTCTTGCAGATGGATTATGCGACCAAGGCTAGTCTGGATTTGGTTGAGAATGCTCGTTCAGGCAAGAAGCAAGGCAGTCTTTTCTGGCTTTTGGATGAAACCAAAACGGCTATGGGGATGCGTCTCTTGCGTTCTTGGATTCATCGTCCTTTGATTGATAAGGAACGAATCGTCCAACGTCAAGAAGTGGTGCAGGTCTTTCTTGACCACTTCTTTGAGCGTAGTGATTTGACAGACAGTCTCAAGGGTGTTTATGACATTGAGCGCTTGGCTAGTCGTGTTTCTTTTGGCAAGACCAATCCCAAGGATCTCTTGCAGTTGGCGACTACCTTGTCTAGTGTGCCACGGATTCGTGCGATTTTAGAAGGGATGGAGCAACCTGCTCTAGCCTATCTCATCGCACAACTGGATGGAATTCCTGAGTTGGAGAGTTTGATTAGCGCAGCGATTGCTCCTGAAGCTCCTCATGTGATTACAGAAGGTGGTATTATCCGAACTGGATTTGATGAGACTTTAGACAAGTACCGTCGCGTTCTCAGAGAAGGGACTGGCTGGATTGCTGAGATTGAGGCTAAGGAACGCGAAAACTCTGGTATCAGTACGCTCAAGATTGACTATAATAAAAAGGATGGCTACTATTTCCATGTGACCAATTCACAACTGGGAAATGTGCCTGCTCACTTTTTCCGCAAGGCGACGCTGAAAAACTCAGAACGCTTCGGTACCGAGGAATTAGCTCGTATCGAAGGCGACATGTTGGAGGCGCGTGAGAAGTCAGCTAACCTAGAGTACGAAATTTTTATGCGCATTCGTGAAGAGGTCGGCAAGTACATTCAGCGTTTGCAGGCTCTAGCTCAAGGAATTGCGACCGTTGATGTCTTGCAAAGTCTGGCGGTTGTAGCTGAAACCCAGCATTTGATTCGACCTGAATTCGGAGATGATTCGCGAATTGATATCCAGAAAGGACGCCATGCTGTCGTTGAAAAGGTTATGGGGGCTCAGACCTATATTCCCAATACGATTCAGATGGCAGAAGATACCAGTATTCAACTGATTACAGGACCCAACATGAGCGGGAAGTCAACCTACATGCGTCAGTTAGCCATGACGGCGATAATGGCCCAGTTGGGCTCTTATGTGCCAGCAGAAAGTGCCCATTTACCTATTTTTGATGCTATCTTTACCCGTATCGGAGCAGCCGATGATTTGGTTTCAGGCCAATCAACCTTCATGGTGGAGATGATGGAGGCCAACAATGCCATTTCGCATGCAACAAAGAATTCCTTGATTCTTTTTGATGAGTTAGGTCGTGGAACTGCAACTTATGACGGGATGGCTCTTGCCCAGTCCATCATCGAATACATCCATGAACATATCGGAGCCAAGACCCTCTTTGCGACCCACTACCATGAGTTGACTAGTCTGGAGTCTAGTTTACAACACTTGGTCAATGTCCACGTGGCAACCTTGGAGCAGGATGGGCAGGTCACCTTCCTTCACAAGATTGAACCAGGGCCAGCTGATAAATCCTATGGTATCCATGTTGCCAAGATTGCTGGTTTACCGGCTGATCTTTTAGCGAGAGCGGATAAGATTTTAACGCAACTGGAGAGTCAGGGGCAAGAAAGTCCTGCTCCTATGAAACAAACAAGTACTGTCTTAGAACAAATTTCACTCTTTGATACGACTGAAGAACATCCTATCCTAGCAGAATTAGCTAAACTGGATGTTTACAATATGACACCTATGCAGGCTATGAATGTCTTGGTCGAGTTAAAACAGAAACTATAAAGAGAAAATTACTAGTCATTCTAGCTGTATCAAGGAGACTTCTTTGACAATCCCCCACTTTTTTGCTAGAATAACATCACACAAACAGAATGAGAAGGAGCTGACACATTGTCGCTCCCTTTTGTCTATTTTTTAAGGAGAAAGTATGCTGATTCAGAAAATAAAAACCTACAAGTGGCAGGCCTTGACTTCGCTTCTGATGACAGGCTTGATGGTTGCTAGTTCACTTCTGCAACCGCGTTATCTGCAGGAAGTCTTAGACGCCCTCCTTGCTGGAAAATATGAAGCTATTTATAGTATCGGGGCTTGGTTGATTGGTGTGGCCGTAGTCGGTCTAGTTGCTGGTGGACTCAATGTTGTCCTCGCAGCCTATATTGCCCAAGGAGTTTCATCTGACCTTCGGGAGGATGCCTTCCGTAAAATCCAAACCTTTTCTTATGCTAATATTGAACAATTTAATGCGGGAAATCTAGTCGTTCGCATGACAAATGATATCAACCAGATTCAGAACGTCGTCATGATGACCTTCCAAATTCTTTTCAGACTCCCCCTCTTGTTCATCGGTTCCTTTATCTTGGCAGTTCAAACCTTACCTTCTCTGTGGTGGGTGATTGTTCTCATGGTAGTCTTGATTTTTGGTTTGACTGCTGTCATGATGGGAATGATGGGGCCTCGTTTTGCCAAGTTTCAAACCCTTCTTGAACGCATCAATGCTATTGCCAAGGAAAATCTGCGTGGCGTTCGCGTGGTCAAGTCCTTTGTCCAAGAAAAAGAGCAATTTGCTAAGTTTACGGAGGTTTCAGACGAGCTTCTTGGTCAAAACCTTTACATTGGTTATGCCTTTTCAGTAGTGGAACCTTTCATGATGTTGGTCGGTTATGGGGCGGTATTCCTCTCTATTTGGCTAGTTGCAGGGATGGTTCAGTCGGATCCGTCAGTTGTTGGCTCCATTGCTTCCTTTGTCAATTACTTGAGCCAGATTATCTTTACCATTGTTATGGTTGGATTTTTAGGAAATTCTGTCAGTCGTGCCATGATTTCTATGCGTCGTATTCGAGAAATTCTTGACGCAGAGCCAGCCATGACCTTCAAGGATGTCCCAGATGAAGAGTTGGTCGGAAGTCTTAGCTTTGAAAATGTGACCTTTACCTATCCAATGGATAAGGAACCGATGCTGAAAGATGTGAGCTTTACTATTGAACCTGGTCAGATGGTTGGTGTAGTTGGAGCCACTGGTGCAGGAAAGTCAACCTTGGCTCAATTGATTCCACGTCTCTTTGACCCGCAGGAAGGGGCTATCAAAATCGGAGGCAAGGATATTCGCAAAGTGAGTGAAGGAACCCTGCGTAAAACTGTTTCTATCGTTCTCCAACGTGCTATTCTCTTCAGTGGAACCATTGCAGATAACTTGAGACAGGGCAAAGGAGATGCCACTCTATTTGAAATGGAGCGTGCAGCCAATATTGCCCAAGCCAGTGAATTCATCCATCGTATGGAGAAAACCTTTGAAAGTCCAGTTGAGGAACGAGGAACCAACTTCTCAGGTGGACAAAAACAAAGGATGTCGATTGCGCGTGGGATTGTCAGCAATCCACGTATTCTGATTTTTGACGATTCGACCTCGGCCTTGGATGCTAAGTCAGAGCGCCTGGTTCAAGAAGCCTTGAATAAGGACTTGAAGGGAACAACAACCATTATCATCGCGCAAAAGATTAGCTCGGTTGTTAATGCAGATAAAATCTTGGTTCTAGATCAAGGACGATTGATTGGTCAAGGTACGCATGCAGACTTGGTTGCCAACAATGCTGTTTACCGTGAAATCTACGAAACACAGAAAGGAAAGGAGGAGTAAAATGAAGACAGTTCAATTTTTTTGGAATTATTTTAAAGTTTATAAGCTATCATTTGTAGTTGTTATCCTGATGATTGTTCTGGCGACTCTTGCCCAAGCTCTCTTTCCGGTCTTTTCTGGACAAGCAGTGACGCAACTAGTTAATTTAGTCCAAGCTTATCAAGATGGCAATCCAGAACTTGTTTGGCAAAGCCTATCAGGAATCATGGTCAATCTTGGTCTGCTGGTTTTGGTTCTATTTATCTCTAGTGTCATATACATGTGTCTCATGACGCGCGTGATTGCAGAATCGACCAACGAGATGCGCAAAGGCCTCTTCGGTAAGCTTGCTCGGTTGACGGTTTCTTTCTTTGACCGCCGACAAGATGGCGATATCCTATCTCGTTTTACCAGTGATTTGGATAATATCCTCCAAGCCTTTAATGAAAGTCTGGTTCAGGTCATGAGCAATATTGTTTTATACATTGGTCTGATTCTTGTCATGTTTTCGAGAAATGTGACGCTGGCTCTCATCACCATTGCAAGCACACCAGTGGCCTTCCTCATGTTGATTTTCATCGTGAAAATGGCACGCAAATACACCAATCTCCAGCAGAAAGAGGTAGGGAAGCTCAACGCCTATATGGATGAGAGTATCTCAGGCCAAAAAGCCGTGATTGTGCAAGGAATTCAAGAGGATATGATGGCAGGATTTCTTGAACAAAATGAGCGCGTACGCAAGGCAACCTTTAAAGGAAGGATGTTCTCAGGAATTCTGTTCCCTGTCATGAATGGGATGAGTCTGGTTAATACAGCCGTCGTTATCTTTGCTGGTTCGGCCGTTCTATTAAACGATAAGACTATTGAAACAAGTACAGCCCTAGGTTTGATTGTGATGTTTGCCCAATTTTCACAGCAGTACTACCAGCCTATTATTCAAGTTGCAGCTAGTTGGGGAAGTCTTCAGTTGGCCTTTACAGGGGCTGAACGGATACAGGAAATGTTTGATGCAGAGGAAGAAATCCGACCTGAAAAGGCTCCAATCTTCACTCAGTTGCAAGAAGGTGTTGAAATCAGTCATATCGATTTTTCATACTTGCCTGATAAACCTATTTTGAAAGATGTCAACATTTCTGCCCCTAAAGGCCAGATGACTGCAGTTGTTGGGCCAACGGGTTCAGGGAAAACCACTATTATGAACCTCATCAATCGCTTTTATGATGTTGATGCTGGCGGTATTTATTTTGATGATAAAGACATTCGTGACTATGATTTAGATAGTCTTAGAAGTAAAGTGGGAATTGTCTTGCAAGATTCCGTTCTTTTTAGCGGAACCATTCGAGACAATATCCGTTTCGGTGTGCCAGATGCCAGTCAGGAAATGGTTGAGTCAGCAGCCAAAGCAAGCCACATTCACGACTATATCGAAAGTTTGCCTGATAAGTACGATACTCTTATTGATGATGAGCAGAGTATCTTCTCGACAGGGCAGAAGCAATTGATTTCCATTGCTCGAACCCTGATGACAGATCCAGAAGTTCTCATTCTCGATGAAGGCACTTCAAACGTAGATACGGTGACAGAAAGCAAGATTCAGCATGCCATGGAGGCAGTTGTAGCAGGCAAAACCAGTTTCGTCATTGCCCACCGCTTGAAAACCATTCTCAATGCAGATCAGATTATTGTCCTTAAAGATGGAGAAGTCATTGAACGCGGTAGCCATCATGAACTCTTGAAGCTAGGTGGATTCTACTCAGAACTCTATCACAATCAATTTGTCTTTGAATAAGAAAGAAGTTGTCCTATGGGGCAGCTTTTTCTTGTCCATAAAAAATATTTATCACGGCCTTTAAAAAAACATATTAGACGAAAGACGTTTTGAGTGATAAGATAGGACTATCGTTAATATTCGAAAGGAGAGACATCATGCCTAGAACCGTTGTAGGAGTTGCTGCAAATCTATGTCCCGTAGACACAGAAGGCAAAAACATTCATTCATCTGTATCTTGTAGATTCGCAGAGAGCATTCGTCAAGTCGGTGGTCTCCCTTTAGTCATTCCTGTTGGTGATGAGTCTGTTGTACGCGATTATGTAGAAATGATTGACAAATTGATTTTGACAGGAGGCCAAAATGTTCATCCTCAGTTTTATGGAGAGAAAAAGACCATCGAGAGCGATGATTATAATCTGGTCCGTGATGAATTTGAATTGGCACTCTTGAAAGAAGCACTCCGTCAGAATAAACCAATTATGGCAATCTGTCGCGGTGTTCAACTTGTCAATGTTGCCTTTGGTGGAACCCTCAATCAAGAAATCGAAGGTCACTGGCAAGGACTACCTTTCGGAACATCTCACTCTATTGAGACAGTGGAAGGAAGCGTGGTTGCCAAGCTATTTGGAAAAGAAAGTCAGGTCAACTCGGTCCATCGTCAAAGCATTAAAGATTTGGCATCTAATTTCCGTGTAACTGCTATTGATCCAAGAGACCAGACCATCGAAGCGATTGAGTCTATCGACGAACACCGCATTATCGGTTTGCAGTGGCATCCAGAGTTTCTGGTCAATGAAGAAGATGGTAATTTAGAATTATTTGAGTATTTATTGAATGAACTGTAACGACTGGAACATCTAGTCGTTCTTTCTTTTATTTTTTCAAAATTTTTGGAATGTGGGATTTTTACGCAAACGTTTGAATTCTGATAAAAATTGGAGAAATTCGACAAAAAAACTTGAAAAAAACGAAGGTAAGCGTTATGATAGAAAAGAAGAAATATTGGAGGAATAACATGTCACATATTAAATTTGATTATTCAAAAGTTTTAGACAAATTTGTTGCACCACATGAAGTGGAATACATGCAAGCACAAGTTACAGCTGCTGACGAATTGATCCGTAAAGGAACTGGTGCTGGTAGCGACTTCTTGGGATGGTTGGACCTTCCTGAAAACTACGACCGCGAAGAATTTGACCGTATCTTGAAAGCTGCTGAGCAAATTAAGTCAGACAGCGATGTTTTGGTTGTGATCGGTATCGGTGGATCTTACCTTGGTGCCAAAGCAGCAATCGACTTCTTGAACCACCACTTTGCAAACTTGCAAACAAAAGAAGAACGTAAAGCTCCACAAATCCTTTACGCTGGAAACTCAATCTCATCTACTTACCTTGCTGACTTGGTAGAGTATGTTGCAGACAAAGACTTCTCAGTAAACGTGATTTCTAAATCAGGTACAACAACTGAACCAGCTATCGCTTTCCGTGTTTTCAAAGAACTCTTGGTTAAGAAATACGGTCAAGAAGAAGCCAACAAACGTATCTATGCAACAACTGACCGCCAAAAAGGTGCTGTTAAGGTTGAAGCAGATGCTAACGGCTGGGAAACATTTGTTGTTCCAGATGACATCGGTGGACGCTTCTCAGTATTGACAGCCGTTGGTTTGCTTCCAATCGCTGCATCAGGAGCTGACATCAAAGCCCTTATGGAAGGTGCTAACGCAGCTCGCAAAGACTACACTTCAGATAAAATCTCTGAAAACGAAGCTTACCAATACGCAGCAGTTCGTAACATCCTTTACCGTAAAGGCTATGCAACTGAAATCTTGGTAAACTATGAGCCATCACTTCAATACTTCTCAGAATGGTGGAAACAATTGGCTGGTGAATCAGAAGGAAAAGACCAAAAAGGTATCTACCCAACTTCAGCCAACTTCTCAACTGACTTGCACTCACTTGGTCAATTCATCCAAGAAGGAACTCGTATCATGTTTGAAACAGTTGTTCGTGTTGACAAACCTCGTAAAAACGTGATTATTCCTAGCTTGGAAGAAGACCTTGATGGACTTGGTTACCTTCAAGGAAAAGACGTTGACTTTGTAAACAAAAAAGCGACTGATGGTGTTCTTCTTGCCCACACAGATGGTGATGTACCAAACATGTATGTGACTCTTCCAGAGCAAGACGCTTTCACTCTTGGTTACACAATCTACTTCTTCGAATTGGCTATCGCCCTTTCAGGTTACTTGAATGCTATCAACCCATTTGACCAACCAGGTGTTGAAGCTTATAAACATAACATGTTTGCCCTTCTTGGAAAACCAGGATTTGAAGAGCTCGGTGCAGAACTGAATGCACGTCTTTGATTCTCATATATGTTGAGCTAATTCAGAATAAAAAAGATCCACAAGTTCATTTCTTGTGGATTTTTAGTACAAGCCTTTTAATTAGTTTATCATTTTTTTGAACAGTGTAAAAAAGAGTGTCTTAATTCTTTTATGAAAGCGCTGTATAATTGCCTTGTAAATAAAACTTGAGAGGTATCAAAATGAATGATTGGTTAAATATAAAAGGCAAAACAGTTCTTGTGACGGGTGCGTCATCTGGGATCGGTAAGGCAATCGTTGAAGAATTGCTGGAATTAGGTGTCAATGTAGCGAATTTTGACCTTAGCGACAACGATTTGCGTCACCCGAATCTATTATTTGTAAAAGTTGATGTAACTTCTCGCTCTGAAGTAGAAGTAGGAGTCGCTAAAATAGTTGAAAGATTTGGCAATATTGATGCGGTGGTCAACAATGCGGGGATTAATGTCCCTAGATTATTAATTGATGCAGAAAATCCTAAAGGTCCTTACGAGTTAGACGATGAAACGTTTGAAAAAGTAACAATGATTAACCAAAAAGGTCTGTATTTGGTTAGCCAGGCAGTAGGCCGGATTCTGGTTCAAAATAGAAAAGGTGTAATTGTAAACATGGCTTCAGAAGCAGGCTTGGAAGGTTCTGAAGGACAAAGTGCCTATGCTGCCACGAAAGCAGCAGTCTATAGTTACACTCGTTCATGGGCGAAAGAGCTTGGTAAACATGGTGTACGTGTGGTTGGAATTGCTCCAGGAATTATGGAAGCTACGGGTCTTCGAACTCTTTCTTACGAGGAAGCTCTTGCTTATACCCGTGGAAAGACGGTAGAAGATATTCGAGCTGGTTATGCTTCAACTTCAACGACTCCATTGGGACGGAGTGGGAAACTACGGGAAGTAGCTGATCTTGTAGCGTTCTATATTTCAGACCGTTCTAGCTATATAACAGGTGTCACTACAAATATTGCCGGAGGTAAAACTCGCGGTTAAAAAAATGAAGGTGAGGAAGAGAGTTGACCTTAGTAAATCGATGGTATAACATTTTAGAAAAAATGGTCTCACAGCCAACTTATTTCTTGGTAGATATGCGCTCGGAGCTGGATATTAGTATGCAAACCTTGCAAAAGAGTATCCAACAATTAAATGATGTTTTGGCTCCTAATATCCAGATTATCTCACAAGATGATCAATTAATGTTAGAAGTGTATGACTATACAGAGTTGGAAAAGATTTTATCTGGTAGTTTAAAACAGGAGAGTGACTTCAATTCTTCCAGTAAAAGAATCGCCTATTTGCTAAAACGTTTAATTGAGTCAACCTCCCCTCTTCTTATTGACGATTTGGCTGAGGAAGTAGGTGTTAGTAGAAGTACCCTTAATAAGGATTTAAAACAAGTAAAATCTTTGGCAGAGAGTTACTCTATCACTATTTCAGGAAAGCCCAATCGTGGGCTGGAGGTCTTGGGGAGCGAGCTGAATTTGCGCTTGCTCTATATTCACCAAGTGGCTCCTTACTTTGAAGGAAGGACACTCACTGAGGCAACATCTTCTTTTCTGGAGACGCTAGTCCAGGATTATAAAATCCCTAAAGAAACACAGGAGCTCCTTCGAAAGACCCTTTCAATTATGGTGGATCGTATTCATACATCTAGGGTGTTGAATTGTCCTATTCCCTACTATAGGAATGATTTAACAGAGACACATTTGGCTGAGAAATTAATCTATCATATTGAGGTGACTTATAAGATTTCCCTCAGTCAGTTTGAGATAGACTTTTTGTGTTTTCCGTTTAATGTCCGTTTTATTGACACTTTAAGCAAGCCGTCTTATCAATCTGAACAGCTTGCATACATTTTTCAAGGGATTGTCAAGAAAGTCAAAGAAACTATGTTGGTTCACTTTGATGATGAAGAATTATTTGAAGAAATCAAGTCTCATTTAGGGTCCTTAATCAATCGACTGATTTTCCATGTGCAAGCTAATGATATATTTCATGGCGAGGTTCAAACTCAATATCCTTTTGCTTTTGAAATGGCGAAAATTGCTGGAGAAGAACTATCTACAATTTTTGGTTCTGAATTGGAATTATCTGAAATCGGATATCTGGCTTTGTATTTTGAAATGATTTTAAGAAAACAAAATTCTGCTGTTAAGGGTTCTCGCAAGCAGATAGCTGTGGTTTGCACAACAGGAAGAGGAACTGCTGCGATGATTATCCAGCAACTCAGACGAGTCATTGGAAATGATGTAGACATTACTCAGTATTCTGAAGAGGATTTTAATGTGGAATTGAATCAGGACTATTTCGCGATTTTTACGACAGTTCCTCTAAAATATAAAGATTCTAAATCTCCAGTCATTCAAGTTAATCATCTTTTTGATGATCAATGGCTGCAGGAAGAATGGCAGAAAGCCAATGCTTTTCATCAAAAAAATCTAGAAACAGTCAGCTTACGTTTTATTCGATTAAGCCCCCAAAAAACCTATCAGCAATACTTGCTAAATATGTCTGCGGAGTTAGAGAAACTTCAGATGATTGATGAAGGTTTTAGAAATCGGATAATTGATAGGGAGAAAAAGCAATCAACCATTTTTGGTGGAGGAATTGCGTTCCCCCATACAATTAACCAGGGTTATGCAAAGACTATTTTAATGTTCGGAAAACTAGAAGAGCCTTATCAAAAAGGAGATGAATGGATTGAATTTATCTTTCTAGTCGCCATACCCTCAGAAATTGAAAGAAAAATGGAAAGTGAATTGCTGGAATTGTATGACGACATTTTTCGAATTGCAGGAGAGCCTTCTCTAAAAGAAGCATTGAGGGCTGTAGAAACAGAGACAGAGTTTCTATCATTTTCTAAGAGCAAAGGAGTATTTTAATGAATTCGATAATAATTTTCGCTGTATTTGTCATGGCAGCTTATATATTTCAAATGTTCCTCGGCTGGCAGCAACTGAAAGACTTCAATAAGACCTATACGATGCTCCGGAAACTGGGGCGCGTAGCGATTGGCAGGAAATCCGGAAGAATCAAATCCGGTACGATTGTCATGTTCGCGGTTGATGAAAACGGTCGGGTTCTTAAAGCTAGCAAAATGCAAGGAGTCACAATCTTAGCGCGTTTTCAAAATATGGACGATTATGTTGGAGAAGACATCCATTATTTTGACAAGTATAATCCTCTTGTGAGAAAAGAAAATAAGTTGATGCAATCAGCTATAGAAGATGCTAGAAAAGTCTATCTTTGGCATGAGGCAGGTATTGAGAAAGAGACAAGTTCTTCTGATTCTTTTCTGGGATTCGGCTTTTATGCGGCTTACTTACAATTATCTATTAAACAGTTATTTAAAAAAAAATAAGAAAAGGAGTTCCTTATGAATTATATTACAGAATTTGCAGAGAGTTTTATGAAACTCTTCCAATTAGGTGGAGAAACCTTTATTAGCTGGATGACAAATATTGTACCTCTTGTCTTGATGCTATTGATTGCAATGAATACCCTTATCGCTTTCTTGGGAGAAGAGAAGGTCAATTCCCTAGCTAAGATTTCTGCCAAAAATCCTGTTAGCCGGTATATGATTTTACCTTTCATTTCAGCCTTTATGCTGGGGAATCCGATGGCGATTAGTATGGGACGTTTCTTACCAGAATATTATAAACCTAGTTTTGTAGCAGCTCAGATGCAGTTCTGCCATACTTCAAATGGTGTATTCCCGCATATCAATCCTGGGGAGTTGTTTGTATGGGTGGGAATTGCAACAGGAATTCAAAATTTAGGTTTAAGTCAAACGGACTTAGCCATTCGTTACATGCTTGTTGGGATTGTCATGAACTTTGTAGGCGGTTGGGTAACCGATTTTACAACTGCTTATGTAGCAAAACAGCAAGGTGTTACCTTGAGTAAAACATTTGATTGATAGAAAGAGTGAAATTATGTCATATAAGAGTATAAAAGTTGTTAAAGGAAATGGTGGTTTCGGGGGCCCTTTGGTCATTACACCTAGTGAGGCTAAGCATAAATTCATCTATATCACTGGTGGCGGAGAAAAGCCAGATATTGTAGATAAAATTGCTGATTTGACCGGTATGGAAGCTGTTAACGGGTTTAAAACTTCTATCCCAGATGAGGAAATTGCTTTAGCAATCGTAGATTGCGGCGGTACTCTTCGCTGCGGTATTTATCCTAAAAAGGGGATCCCTACAATCAATATTGTCGCTACAGGGAAAAGTGGCCCTCTAGCTCAATATATCACCGAGGAAATCTATGTGTCAGCAGTTGGCCTTAATCAAATTTCTGCTGCTAATGAAGACGAAAAAGCGACAACTGTGGTAACTGAAAAGCCAACTTACGATACTAGTAAAAAAATTACAGAGCAAAAAGCTGAAACAAGTATTGTAGCACGAATTGGGATGGGCGCTGGGAAGGTCGTTGCGACTTTCAACCAGGCTGCTCGTGAAGCCATTCAGACAATGCTCAATACAATCATTCCTTTCATGGCCTTTGTTTCCTTGCTGATTGGGGTTATTCAAGGTTCAGGTGTTGGAAATTGGCTGGCAAAATTAATGGTTCCCCTGGCGGGGAACATCTGGGGGCTCATTTTGATTGGCTTTATCTGTTCCTTGCCATTCCTATCTCCTTTGTTAGGCCCCGGAGCTGTTATCAGTCAGATTATCGGAACCTTAATTGGAGTCGAAATCGGAAAAGGAAATATTCCACCCCAAATGGCTCTACCAGCTATATTTGCTATCAACACCCAAAACGGTTGTGATTTCATCCCTGTAGCACTCGGTCTTTCTGAAGCCAAAGCTGAAACAGTTGAGGTTGGTGTTCCTTCTGTACTTTATTCACGCTTTCTAAATGGTGTTCCGCGGGTGCTAGTAGCTTGGATAGCTAGTATTGGCCTTTATCAGTAGAACTTTGATAGATGCACGTAAACACAGCAACTATTATGTTAAACTTATCTATAAGCATAAGTTTATGACAGATTTGAGAAAGGATGAATAGGAATTAGATGAAGAAAATTTTTGAAGCTAAAGTAATTCAAGTGGGGCTTGAAGCTCAGAATATGATTCAAGACGCTAATATGCTCATTTTATTTGGAGAAGAAGCTCCGGAAGATTTAGCAGAGTATTGTTTTAAAATCGATAACAAAAATCTTCTAGGTGCAATACTAGAAGGTGGAAAGCTGGTCGTAGATAGTCAGGAATATTCGATTACTGCCGTAGGAAATGTAGTAGAAAAAAATTTAACTGGACTGGGGCATATCACGATTTCTTTTGATGGTTCAAAAGAGGGGAGCCTTCCTGGTACACTCCATGTCGCAGCAGACCAAGCAGTAGTACTTGAGAAAGGTTCTACCATTCAGATTTTCGAAGCTGCCTAAGTAAGATAAAATATCTAATTAAGAATACTAGAAAAATAAGAGTCTAAAAACTTGAATCAGAGCCTGGGCAAAAAGTCCAGGCTTTTGAGTCTAAATTTAAAAAAACAGATAACTTAGTGGTTGATTGGCATCTTCCTTCGCTTTGTAAGTCCCAAAGATTGCCTGATCAACTGTGCGGGGGGAGGTGGAAGACGAACTTTTTAACTTGTTTGAAGTTCTTTCCCACTCTCTTTTTTGATAGGAAAAATAATTTATATTATAATATTGTGAAATTTGTCATTGTTTTTCAATGTTTTCGCAATATGACAAATCAACAAAATTTATAAGGAGAAAAGCATGCCAGAATAAGACGGTCAAGGTCAAGCGCAAAGGGCTTGGCAAGTCAATCAAACTAGCCAGCCAGTGCAAGGGAATTTCCAGCAGATGCATCTACAAGGGGTGCCTGAACAGAAGGAAAAGACCAAAAAGGTATCTACCCAACTTCAGCTAACTTCTCAACTGACTTGCACTCATTGGGTCAATTTATCCAAGAAGGAACTCGTATCCTCTTTGAAACAGTTATCCGTGTTGACAAACCTCGCAAGAACGTGATTATCCCTAGCTTGGAAGAAGATCTTGATGGACTTGGTTACCTTCAAGGAAAAGACGTTGACTTTGTAAACAAAAAAGCGACTGACGGTGTTCTTCTTGCCCACACAGATGGTGACGTACCAAACATGTACGTGACTCTTCCAGAACAAGATGCTTTCACTCTTGGTTACACTATCTACTTCTTCGAATTGGCTATCGCCCTTTCTGGTTACTTGAATGCTATCAACCCATTTGACCAACCAGGTGTTGAAGCTTATAAACATAACATGTTTGCCCTTCTTGGAAAACCAGGATTTGAAGAATTGAGCAAAGAACTTAACGCACGTCTATAATAATAGAAGAAAAGAGTGGTTTGTCCACTCTTTTTACTCTCTTTATCCATAGAAATTGGACTCAGCCAAGACTTGTGATATAATATAGAGAGCAAAAAGGCAGACGCCTAGAGACTTTATAGGAGAAACTATGTCAAAAGATATCCGCGTACGTTACGCACCAAGTCCAACAGGACTACTACACATCGGGAATGCCCGTACAGCATTGTTTAATTACTTGTATGCGCGCCATCATGGTGGAACATTTCTCATTCGTATCGAAGATACTGACCGTAAACGCCATGTCGAGGATGGTGAACGTTCACAACTTGAAAACCTTCGCTGGTTAGGCATGGATTGGGATGAAAGTCCAGAATCACATGAGAATTATCGCCAGTCTGAGCGTTTGGACTTGTATCAAAAATACATCGACCAACTGTTAGCTGAAGGAAAAGCCTACAAATCTTACGTCACAGAAGAAGAGTTGGCAGCTGAACGCGAACGCCAAGAAGCAGCAGGTGAAACACCTCGCTATATCAACGAATACCTTGGTATGAGTGAAGAAGAAAAAGCGGCTTACATCGCAGAACGTGAAGCAGCAGGGATTATCCCAACGGTTCGTTTGGCTGTCAATGAGTCAGGTATCTACAAGTGGCATGATATGGTCAAAGGTGATATCGAATTTGAAGGTGGCAATATCGGTGGTGACTGGGTTATCCAAAAGAAAGACGGTTACCCAACATACAACTTTGCCGTTGTCATCGATGACCATGATATGCAAATTTCTCACGTAATCCGTGGAGACGACCACATTGCTAATACACCAAAACAGCTCATGGTTTATGAAGCGCTTGGTTGGGAAGCTCCAGAGTTCGGTCACATGACCTTAATCATCAACTCTGAGACTGGTAAGAAGTTATCTAAACGTGATACTAATACACTTCAATTTATCGAAGATTACCGAAAGAAAGGTTACCTTCCAGAAGCAGTTTTTAACTTTATTGCTCTTCTTGGTTGGAACCCAGGTGGCGAAGATGAGATTTTCTCTCGTGAAGAATTGATTAAACTTTTCGATGAAAACCGCCTCAGCAAGTCTCCAGCAGCCTTTGACCAGAAAAAACTAGACTGGATGAGCAATGATTATATCAAGAATGCAGACCTAGAAACTATCTTTGAAATGGCAAAACCATTCCTAGAAGAAGCAGGTCGATTGACTGACAAGGCTGAAAAATTAGTTGAGCTCTATAAACCACAAATGAAATCAGTAGATGAGATTATCCCATTGACAGACCTCTTCTTCTCAGACTTCCCAGAATTAACTGAGGCTGAGAAAGAAGTCATGGCAGGTGAAACAGTCCCAACAGTTCTTGAAGCCTTCAAAGCAAAACTCGAAGTGATGACAGATGATGAATTCGTGACAGAGAATATCTTCCCACAAATTAAAGCAGTCCAAAAGGAAACAGGTATTAAAGGGAAAAATCTTTTCATGCCTATTCGTATCGCAGTTTCAGGTGAAATGCATGGACCAGAATTACCAGATACAATTTTCTTGCTTGGACGTGAAAAATCAATCCAGCATATCGAAAATATGTTAAAGGAAATCTCTAAGTAAGAAGGATGCAACAATGGACATCTGGGAAAAGATGTACGAAGAAGCACAGAAACTATACAATCCACATGAAGTATCAGACTTTGTTTATGCCAATCATGTTGTAGCTGCAGTAGAAGCAGAAGATGGACAAATATTTACAGGTTTCTGTATGGAGGGAACCTGTGGTGTTTTCCATCTCTGTGCAGAACGGGCGGCCCTCTTCAATATGTACCAATTTTCAGGACAAACTAAGGTTAAGAAAGTATTAGCCTTTCGAGATAAAGCACCTTATGGTGGAAGTTCAGGAATGCCCTGTGGCGCTTGCAGAGAATTCCTTTTAGAGTTGAACGCTGAAAATAAAGATGCAGAATTCATGATGGACTACGATACAAGAAAGACAGTGAAAGTCGCAGAACTAATGCCCTATTGGTGGGGAGAAGAACGTGCTTCTAAGTTTAATAATCAATAGAAGAGTCAGTATAATTCTGGCTCTTTTTACTATAATTTGAAAAACTGTACTTGAAAAAATGAAAAAAGTTTAAAAAAGTAGAAAATCTAATTGCTACTGCTATTTCCGGTGGTGTGGCAGGCATTGGTAATTTGGTAAAGAAAAAAGGATTGGCAGTTGCTAAAGCTACTTTAAGTAGGGTAGCTAAAAAAGCTGCTATTCGTTTAGGCATTTATAGCAATCGGTTAGCTGAACTTCTTGAACGTATATTTGATTATATTAACATTTTCTACAATGTAGGTTATGCGGTAGCTCAATGGGTTGATGCTAGGGATGTATATCCAAATAATGGACGGATTAATTTCTGGGCTTAAATCTATGTGTAAGATTTTATTATCTTCGTTTTTGTTTGTTTTCTTATTTCATTTGCTAGCACATTACATTTTTGGATTTGATCAGTTGAGTGTTACCCAATTATTATTATCTTCGATTTTTGTTGCAGGTATCAGAAAAATTGGAGATGAGTCATAAGAGAGAAAGCAGAAGTTAGAGGCTAGCTTCTGCTTTTTTATCTACATTGCTTTACCGGTAAATAAAAAAGTTAAAAATATCACAAAAATACCTAAAGAGCCAATTGAAAAGGCTTGCAATTATATTATAAATAGTACATTTAAAAAACGGAGGAGTGCTTTATGAAAACCTATACTTATGTTAAACCAGGACTTGATTCTTTTGTTGATGTAGATAAACCAGTTATTCGCAAGCCAACAGACGCTATTGTGCGTATCGTAAAATACTATTTGTGGAACAGACCTCCATATTATCAAAGGGGATGTTCCTGCTTGCCAAAGTGGTACCATTCTTGGTCAAGAAGGGATTGGGATTGTTGAAGAAGTTGGGGAAGGAGTTTCTAACTTCAAAAAAGGCGACAAGGTCTTGATTTCTTGTGTTTGTGCCTGTGGTAAATGCTACTACTGTAAAAAAGGAATTTATGCCCACTGTGAAGACGAAGGGGGCTGGATTTTCGGTCACTTGATTGATGGTATGCAGGCTGAGTATCTGCGTGTCCCTCATGCAGATAACACTCTTTACCACACTCCAGAAGACTTGTCAGATGAAGCCTTGGTTATGCTATCAGACATTCTGCCTACTGGGTATGAAATTGGTGTCTTGAAAGGAAAAGTAGAACCTGGTTGTAGCGTAGCCATTATTGGTTCAGGTCCAGTTGGATTGGCTGCTCTCTTGACAGCTCAGTTCTACTCACCAGCCAAATTGATTATGGTGGACTTAGACGATAACCGCTTGGAAACTGCTTTATCATTTGGTGCGACTCACAAGGTTAATTCTTCAGACCCTGAAAAAGCGATTAAAGAAATTTATGATTTGACAGATGGCCGTGGTGTAGATGTCGCTATTGAAGCTGTTGGTATTCCTGTAACATTTGATTTCTGTCAAAAGATTATCGGTGTAGACGGAACAGTTGCCAACTGTGGTGTACATGGTAAACCAGTTGAATTCGATTTGGACAAACTTTGGATTCGCAACATCAATGTAACAACTGGTTTGGTATCTACAAATACAACTCCACAATTGTTGAAAGCACTTGAAAGTCATAAGATTGAACCAGAAAAATTGGTAACTCACTATTTCAAACTCAGTGAAATTGAAAAAGCCTACGAAGTCTTCGGTAAGGCAGCAGACCACCATGCCATTAAGGTCATCATCGAAAACGATATTTCAGAGGCTTAAGTAGTAAAAACATTTTGGAACATAAGAAAATAGAAATTCAGTAATTTATCAGATGGCTAGATTTTTTATTAAAAAATTAAGAAATGAGCATATTTCTTTCCTTGTCTGGCGGAATTGGTTATAATATATGGTACAAAGGAATGAATGAATATGTATCGTGTTATAGAAATGTACGGAGATTTTGAACCCTGGTGGTTCTTAGAAGGTTGGGAAGAAGATATTGTAGCAAGTAAGAAATTTGACCAGTATTATGATGCTCTCAAATACTACAAGACTTGCTGGTTTAGATTGGAACAAGAATCCCCTCTTTATAAAAGTAGAAGGGACTTGATGACCATTTTTTGGGACCCGGAAGATCAACGCTGGTGTGATGAATGTGATGAGTATTTACAACAATACCATTCTTTGGCTCTTTTACAGGATGAGCAGGTTATTCCAGATGAAAAACTACGTCCAGGCTATGAAAAACAAACAGGTAAGGAAAGGCACCGTTCTTGCCGTATGAAAGTAAAATAGAGAAAAAGTAACTTTTTGGAGTTGCTTTTTTATTTTTTCCAAATCTTTGCGAATAGTATAGGTGAGGAGGTAGGTATGGTTCAAGAAATTGCACAAGAAATCATTCGTTCGGCCCGGAAAAAAGGAGCGCAAGATATTTATTTTGTCCCTAAGTTAGATGCCTATGAGCTTCATATGAGGGTAGGAGACGAGCGCTGTAAAATTGGCTGTTATAACTTCGAAAAATTTGCGGCCGTCATCAGTCACTTTAAGTTTGTGGCGGGTATGAATGTGGGAGAAAAGCGACGTAGTCAACTCGGTTCCTGTGACTATGAATATGACCAGAAGATGGCGTCCCTACGTTTATCTACCGTAGGCGATTATCGAGGGCATGAGAGTTTAGTCATTCGCTTGTTGCACGATGAAGAGCAGGACTTGCATTTTTGGTTTCAGGATATTGAAGAATTAGGCAAGCAGTACAGGCAACGGGGACTCTATCTTTTTGCTGGCCCGGTTGGGAGTGGTAAGACGACCCTGATGCATGAATTGTCCAAGTCACTCTTTAAAGGACAGCAAGTTATGTCCATCGAAGATCCTGTCGAAATCAAGCAGGACGACATGCTTCAGTTGCAGTTGAACGAAGCAATCGGCCTAACCTATGAAAATCTAATCAAACTTTCCTTGCGTCATCGACCAGATCTCTTGATTATCGGAGAAATTCGGGACAGCGAGACGGCGCGTGCAGTGGTCAGAGCTAGTTTGACAGGGGCGACAGTCTTTTCAACCATTCATGCCAAGAGTATTCGAGGTGTTTATGAACGCCTGCTGGAGTTGGGTGTGAGTGAAGAGGAATTAGCAGTCGTTCTGCAAGGAGTCTGCTACCAGAGATTAATTGGGGGAGGAGGAATTGTTGACTTTGCAAACAAAGACTATCAAGAACACCAGCCAACTAGCTGGAATGAACAGATTGACCAGCTTCTTAAAGATGGACATATCACAAGTCTTCAGGCTGAGACGGAAAAAATTAGCTACAGCTAAGCAAAAAAATATCATCACCCTATTTAACAATCTCTTTTCTAGCGGTTTTCATCTGGTGGAGACCATCTCCTTTTTAGATAGGAGTGCTTTGTTGGACAGGCAGTGTGTGACCCAGATGCGTGTGGGCTTGTCTCAGGGGAAATCATTCTCAGAAATGATGGAAAGTTTGGGATGTTCAAGTGCCATTGTCACCCAGTTATCCCTGGCTGAAGTTCATGGCAATCTCCACCTGAGTTTGGGAAAGATAGAAGAATATCTGGACAATCTGGCTAAGGTCAAGAAAAAATTGATTGAAGTAGCGACCTATCCCTTGATTTTGCTGGGTTTTCTTCTCTTAATTATGCTGGGGTTACGGAATTACCTGCTCCCACAACTGGATAGTAGCAATATTGCCACCCAAATTATCGGTAATCTGCCACAAATCTTTCTAGGAATGATAGTTTTTGTTTCAGTAGGTGTCCTTTTAGCACTCACTTTTTATAAAAGAAGTTCTAAGATGCGCGTCTTTTCTATCTTAGCGCGCCTTCCCTTTATTGGAATCTTTGTGCAGACCTATTTGACAGCCTATTATGCACGTGAATGGGGGAATATGATTTCACAGGGAATGGAGTTGACGCAGATTTTTCAAATGATGCAGGAACAAGGTTCCCAGTTCTTTAAAGAAATCGGTCAAGATTTGGCTCATTCTCTCCAAAATGGTCGAGAATTTTCTCAAACTATAGGAACCTATCCTTTCTTTAAAAAGGAGTTGAGTCTCATCATAGAGTATGGGGAAGTCAAGTCTAAGCTGGGGAGTGAGTTGGAAATCTATGCTGAAAAAACTTGGGAAGCCTTTTTTACCCGAGTCAACCGCACCATGAATTTGGTGCAGCCACTGGTTTTTATCTTTGTAGCACTGATTATCGTTTTACTTTATGCGGCAATGCTCATGCCCATGTATCAAAATATGGAGGTAAATTTTTAAAATGAAAAAAATGATGACATTCTTGAAAAAAGCTAAGGTTAAAGCTTTTACACTTGTGGAGATGTTGGTGGTCTTGCTCATCATCAGCGTGCTTCTCTTACTCTTTGTACCTAGTCTGACTAAGCAAAAAGAAGCAGTCAACGACAAAGGAACAGCTGCTGTTGTTAAGGTGGTGGAAAGCCAGGCAGAGCTTTATAGCTTAGAAAAAAATGAAGATGCTAGCCTAAGTAAGTTACAAGACGATGGACGCATCACGGAAGAACAGGCTAAAGCCTATAATGAATACTATACTAAAAATGGAGAGTCAAATCGTAAAGTCAATGATTAAGGCCTTTACCATGCTGGAAAGTCTCTTGGTTTTGGGTCTTGTGAGTATCCTTGCCTTGGGCTTGTCCGGCTCTGTTCAGTTCACTTTTGCGGCAGTAGAGGAACAGATTTTCTTTATGGAATTTGAAGAACTCTATCGGGAAACCCAAAAACGCAGTGTAGCCAGTCAGCAAAAGACTAGTCTGAACTTAGATGGGCAGACCATTAGCAATGGCAGTCAAAACTTGACAGTTCCTAAAGGAATTCAGGCACCATCAGGCCAAAGTATTACATTTGACCGAGCTGGGGGCAATTCGTCCTTAGCTAAGGTTGAATTTCAGACCAGTAAAGGAGCGATTCGCTATCAATTATATCTAGGAAATGGAAAAATTAAACGCATTAAGGAAACAAAAAATTAGGGCAGTGATTTTACTGGAAGCAGTAGTCGCTCTAGCTATCTTTGCCAGCATTGCGACCCTCCTTTTGGGACAAATTCAAAAAAATAGGCAAGAGGAAGCAAAAATCTTGCAAAAGGAAGAAGTCTTGAGGGTAGCTAAGATGGCCTTGCAGACAGGTCAAAATCAGGTAAACATAAACGGAGTTGAGATTCAGGTGTTTTCTAGCGAAAAGGGATTGGAGGTCTACCATGGTTCAGAACAGTTGTTGGCAATCAAAGAGCCATAAGGTCAAGGCTTTTACCTTGTTGGAATCCCTGATTGCCCTCATTGTCATCAGTGGAGGATTACTCCTTTTTCAAGCTATGAGTCAGCTCCTCATTTCAGAAGTTCGCTACCAGCAACAAAGCGAGCAAAAGGAGTGGCTCTTGTTTGTGGACCAGTTGGAGGCAGAATTAGAGCGTTCGCAGTTTGAAAAAGTGGAGGGGAATCGCCTCTATATGAAGCAGGATGGCAAGGAAATTGCGATAGGTAAGTCAAAATCAGATGATTTCCGTAAAACGAATGCTCGTGGTCGAGGTTATCAACCTATGGTCTATGGGCTTAAGTCTGCGCAGATTACAGAGGATAATCAACTGGTTCGCTTTCGTTTCCAGTTCCAAAAAGGCTTAGAAAGGGAGTTCATCTATCGTGTGGAAAAAGAAAAAAGTTAAGGCAGGTGTTCTCCTCTATGCAGTCACCATGGCAGCCATCTTTAGTCTTTTGTTGCAATTTTACTTGAACCGACAAGTCGCCCACTATCAAGACTATGCTTTAAATAAAGAAAAACTGATTGCTTTTGCCATGGCCAATCGAGCCAAAGATAAGGTTGAGCAAGAAAGTGGGGAACAGACCTTTAATCTGGGTCAGGTGAGCTATCAAAATAAGAAAACAAGCTTGGTGACAAGGGTTCGTACGCCGAAGAGTCAATATGAGTTTCTGTTTCCTTCAGTCAAAATCAAAGAAGAGAAAACAGAGAAAAAGGAAGAGGTAGTGACTGATTCAAGTAATCAAGCAAATCAGGAAAAATCAGAAGAGAAGGTTGAAAAGAAAGAGAACTCCTAGCCAATCAAGCTACTTTGTGCTAAACTAAAAATATGAGACATGATTTTAACCACAAAGCAGAAACTTTTGATTCCCCTAAAAATATCTTCCTTGCAAACTTGGTTTGTCAAGCAGTCGAGAAACAGATTGATCTTCTATCAGACAAAGAAATTTTGGATGCTTTTTTTGTGAATAATCGGGGTAGATACCTATCCGAATTTTTAAATTTTCCTAGTACAAAGAAGTTGCTAAGGAACATCGCGAAAGGTTCTCTTAATCAATCCAATATAAATGCAAGGAGTAGTAAATGCGAAACAAATTTTAAAATTTTTTAAATTGAAATTTGGCTTTTAACATGAGGAGTCTCCCTTCACCAAATTTGAGTCTGCCTATCCCTTGACTATTCTTTCCTTTTCACAAACGAGTCGCTTATTCAATTATAAGTTTACGTTCTCCTAGTCACAGTTCTTGTGCTTGATGGAAAGAATGACACCTATAAATATGCGAGGTAGTGGCTGTATCACTCACTTATTCACCTCCACGTGATTTGTAGTAGTGATAGACTTTCTCACTATTATTATAAAACAAAATAAAGAGCACACCACTTTTTCATTCTGTCTTGTGCCTTGAGTGAAACGAAAGGAATGAATTATAAACATAAAAGTTTAGTATATAGATTATTCCTCTCAAAATATGCAAATAAGCTAGAATACTAAATTTATAGCAGACTTAGTGAAAAGCAGAAACTAGAAATGATACTAGTTTCTGCTTTTCTCCATAATAATTAATTTCCCCTTTTTTCCTTCTAAATCTTTCTTCACAACAAAAAAACCTGAATTTCTATATGCTTTTTGAGCCAATATATTTTTTTCATTTACAGCCAATACAATATGGTTAATTTCTAATTTTAAAGTTGAGTCTATGAATTCAAATATTTTATTCAGAGCATTAGAACCATATCCTTGATTTCTGAAATTATCATCAATAGAAAATCCTCTAATAAGCGCATAATCTTTTTGATAATAGCCATACTTTTTAGGACCAGTGTTTAGGTGTAGGCAAAAAAATCCAATTACTTTATGTTCTTTATTAAGTATTACTATTGGGTATCTATACTTATCTTTTTTAGACTTTTCAATAATATTTTTTGGGGTATCAGTATGTGTAATATCATTTAAAGAATAAGAACTTAAAGAATGGTAATGGTCAACTTCACTATACAAAGATAATTTCATGATAATTAATTCCTTTCTCTTTATGTAAGATACATAACTAAATAGGACTCTAGGTATGTAGATTTTTTTATGAAACGTCCTATAAAAATCAGATATATTTAGAGTTATTACTTTAGTCCTTTATTTTCATTATTAGACTTCCTGCAAAACTAGAATCCTAGTTCATGATTGATAATACCAGCAATCAAATTCATTCGTAATCCGAAGCGTTTACGATGATTTCGATAGGTTGTTGAAGATATTTTAAACGTTTTTATAGTGAAATGAAATAAGAACAGGACAAATCGATCAAGACAGTCAAATCGATTTCTAACAATGTTTTAGAAGTAGAGGTGTACTATTCTAGTTTCAATCTACTATACTTTGTCAAAAATATTCTCAACCTTGCTTCTCTCCTTAGATAGCGCATGGTTACAGGCTTTCTCTTCAGCTGTTAGCGGCTTGAGTTTGCTGGATTTACTCGGAGTTTGCGCTTGAGGATATAGCTTCATGAGCCCTTGATAAGCACTGTCAGACAAGATTTTACCAGCTAGCCCGACATTTCTGCGACTCATTTTGAACAACTTCATATCATGACAATAGTTCACAGTGCTCTCCAAAGAAACAATTTTCCCTTGGCGTGTGACAATCGCCTGAGCCATCCTA
>NZ_VMLT01000003.1:0-1148 GCF_013276815.1 Streptococcus sp. 1055
AATAACTGGTCACAATAAGCTAAACCTTTAGCTCCTAAGGATGAGTTATCTGCTTGCTTGGGGGTGGATTCAAAAAACTTCCTTCTCACATGCGCCCAACATCCAACAAGTTCAGCTTCTTCCAGTTGACGATAAGCNNNNCCAGAATAATCTCCTAGGAATTCTTGTACTACTGAACCACTTCGACGCTGATCATGGTGGTACAGCGTGATTCCTTGCTTCTCAGCTTTCCCAGACAAAAAAGTCCAATAGTAGGTCAGATGGCTATCACTCTCTAGCACCCTATAAGAAGTTTCATCCGCATGAAGTAAGGGCTGAGTCAATAGTCTCTCTCGCAAGAGGTTATAGAGGGGCTCCAAATAGTATTGACTCGCCTTGATATGCCAATTAGAGATTTCCTTACGTGTGATTGGTAAACCCATCCTAGCCCAATCTTCTTCTTGGCGATAATTGGGGACCTTCAGATTAAACTTCTGATGGATGGTGTGAGCGATAATAGAAGCTGAGCCAAGGCTATGCGCCAAAGGGGCTTTAGGGATAGGAGCTTTCACAATTTTATCACTCGGATTTTTCTCACTGCATGCTTGGCATTTGTAAGAGTGTTGGATATGATCTATGCGTTTTAATTGCGCAGGAATAAAGACTAATTCTTGGCCTTGAAGACTCGCTCCAATCTCTTTTAGCTCTCCCTGACAGTCAGGGCAAATGCAATCCTCTAAGCGATGATGGAGTTCTTCTGAATCGAATTGGGCAAGAAGAGCTTGACGTTTTCCTTTAGCTTTCTTACGTTTATAGGTGATTTCTTCTCTTTCAACTGGGAACCTCTCCATCTTCATCAGATGAAGCTTCCTCCTCAAAAAGGCTGACTTGTCCAGATGGACAAACACTTTTCTCAGAGGATTTTCCATAGAGCTTTTGCGTTAGATAAGCCACTTGTTCACGAAGAAGGGCAAGTTCATTGGTGAGACTATCAATTGTAGCACTCTGTTGTTGAATGATTTTTAATAAGTCTTTCATCGTCTTCCCCTCCTTGTTTTCTAACTTTATTATACTAAAAAGAAAGGCATCATTTCAATAGAAATCACGACTTTCTGATGAATTTATTTGGGGAGTGATAGAAAAGCCCTTCATCAGCCAGTCTACTTGTT
>NZ_VMLT01000030.1:0-2450 GCF_013276815.1 Streptococcus sp. 1055
AAGATGTCATGAATCAACTCCAAGATGTTATACAAGGACTGGAGAAGGAGGTGATAAAGTCCATCGTTAATCGGAGATGGACTAGAATGCTTTTTGAAAGTAGATGAGTATTAGAAGGAAGGTCAACAAGATTCTTTTCTGGTTATCAGAAGAGAATCTCTGTTGGCTTTTTTGGCATAAATGAACAATTTTATTTTTCAGAATATATCAAATATAACAAATAACTCTTAAAATTCAGAAAATTCTATTGACAGGACTTGAAAAAGAGTCTATAATGAATAAAAAACAAAGGAGAATACTATGAAAACAAGAAAAGTATTGGCTCTTGCGGGAGTAACCTTATTAGCAGTTGGTGTTTTAGCTGCTTGTTCTGGGGGTTCAGGTGCTCAAGGTGAAAAAACCTTTGCATTTACTTACGAGACACATCCAGATAATCTCAACTATTTGACAACTGGTAAGGCAGCAACTTCTGAGATTACTAGTAATGTGATTGATGGATTGCTTGAAAATGATAAATACGGGAACCTTGTTCCTTCATTGGCAGAAGACTGGTCAGTTTCTAAGGATGGCTTGACTTATACTTATAAGATTCGTCAGGATGCCAAGTGGTATACATCTGAGGGAGAAGAGTATGCTCCTGTTAAGGCTCAGGACTTTGTAACAGGACTTAAATATGCAACAGATAAGAAAGCAGAAGCCCTTTACTTGGTACAGGATTCAATCAAAGGTCTGGATGCCTATGCCAAAGGTGAAATCACAGACTTCACTCAAGTCGGGATTAAAGCCCTTGACGACCAAACAATCCAATACACCTTGAACAAACCTGAAAGTTTTTGGAATTCCAAAACAACAATGGGTGTGCTTGCGCCAGTTAATGAAGAGTTTTTGAATTCAAAAGGGGATGATTTTGCCAAAGCTACGGATCCAAGTAGTCTCTTGTATAACGGTCCTTATTTGTTGAAATCCATTGTGACCAAATCTTCCGTTGAATTTGCGAAAAATCCGAACTATTGGGATAAGGACAATGTGCACATTGACAAAGTTAAATTGTCATTCTGGGATGGGCAAGATACCAGCAAACCAGCAGAAAACTTTAAAGATGGTAGCCTTACAGCAGCTCGTCTTTATCCAACAAGTGCAAGTTTCGCAGAGCTTGAGAAGAGTATGAAAGACAATATCGTCTATACTCAACAAGACTCTACGACTTATCTAGTAGGGACAAATATTGACCGTCAATCTTATAAATACACATCTAAGACTAGCGAAGAACAAAAGACATCTACTAAAAAGGCTCTCTTAAATAAGGATTTCCGTCAGGCTATTGCCTTTGGATTTGACCGTACAGCCTATGCCGCTCAGTTGAATGGAGAAACTGGAGCAAGCAAAATCTTGCGTAATCTCTTTGTGCCACCAACATTTGTTCAAGCAGATGGGAAAAACTTTGGCGATATGGTCAAAGAAAAATTAGTAACCTATGGGGATGAATGGAAGGATGTTAATCTGGCCGATTCACAAGATGGTCTCTACAATCCAGAAAAAGCCAAGGCTGAATTTGCCAAGGCTAAGTCCGCTTTACAAGCAGAAGGTGTGACTTTCCCAATTCACCTAGATATGCCTGTTGACCAGACAGCAACTACAAAAGTTCAACGTGTCCAATCTATGAAACAATCCTTGGAAGCAACTTTAGGAACTGATAATGTCGTTATTGATATCCAACAATTGCAAAAAGATGAATTGCTTAATGTAACTTTATTTGCTGAAAATGCTGCTGGCGAAGACTGGGATTTATCAGATAATGTCGGTTGGGGTCCTGATTTTGCCGATCCATCAACCTACCTTGATATTATCAAACCTTCTGTAGGAGAAAGTACTAAAACATATTTAGGATTTGACTCAGGGGAAGATAATGTAGCTGCTAAAAAAGTAGGTCTATATGACTACGAAAAATTGGTTACTGAAGCTGGTGATGAGGCTACAGATGTTGCTAAACGCTATGATAAATACGCTTCAGCCCAAGCTTGGCTGACAGATAGTGCTTTGATTATTCCAACTACATCTCGTACAGGGCGTCCAATCTTGTCTAAGATGGTACCATTTACAATACCATTTGCATTGTCAGGAAATAAAGGTACAAGTGAGCCAGTCTTATATAAATACCTTGAAATTCAAGACAAGGCAGTCACTGTAGATGAATACCAAAAAGCTCAGGAAAAATGGATGAAAGAAAAAGAAGAGTCTAATAAAAAGGCTCAAGAAGAACTTGCCAAACATGTCAAATAAAACAAAAAGAGACTGAGTCAAAAGTCCTAAAAATCAGAAAAACGCATAGTATCAGGTGTTGATGTACTGCACCCCAAAAGTTAGACAGAAAAAATCTAACTTTTGGGGTATTTTTATTATGAAATTAACTTATGATGATAAAGTTCAGATCTATGAACTTAGAAAACAAG
>NZ_VMLT01000031.1:0-17905 GCF_013276815.1 Streptococcus sp. 1055
TCACCATATACGAGAATTTCGCTATTGTTATGGAGCTGTTGATGCCCATATTGGAAGATATCATGAATCAACTTCAAGATGTTATACAAGGACTGGAGAAGGAGGTGATAAAGTCCATCGTTAATCGGAGATGGAATAGAATGCTTTTTGAAAGCAGATGAGTATTAGATTATGAAGCAGAGCTGGAAGACGCTGAGATTTTAGGAAAGTTTTGGAATAAGGAAGGTTACTATATTATAGTTTATAACAATGCTAAAAAAGCCCCTGAACTGTTCAAGGTAGAGTTCTCTGAGTGGAAGCGTATGCATATAGGGGAGACATATTAGACAGCGTTAGGGGGATACACTTACTTTTAAGTATCAAAAAAATGAGCACTTCCGTAATTGGAAATGCTTGTTTTTTGATATGTTTAGACTCTTATACTCAATGAAAATCAAAGAGCAAACTAGGAAACTAGCCGCAGGTTGTTCAAAGCACTGCTTTGAGGTTGTAGATAAGACTGACGAAGTCAGTTACATATATCTACGGCAAGGCGACGTTGACGTGGTTTGAAGAGATTTTCGAAGAGTATTAGTCTTTATTTTCGTATGGCAAGATCAAGTTCAAGATGATTCCTGTCATGGCTGAAAGAGCAGTACCTGAAAGTGTAACTGGACCAAGTTTAAGGACAGCTCCTCCAAGTCCAAGAACCAACATAGCACTTGTGATGATGAGGTTTCGCATTTGAGCGAAATCAACACGTTCTTTAATCAAGACTTTCAAACCATTGCTGGCGATAACCCCATAGAGAAGGATTGACATACCACCAAGTACAGCGTTTGGAATAGTTGAAATCAAGGCAGTGAATTTACCAAGGAAGCTGAGGGCAATCGCGATGAAGGCAGCGTTACGGATAACTGAGACAGAAGCGATACGAGTCATACCGATAACCCCTGTATTTTCTCCGTAAGTTGTATTGGCTGGTCCACCAAGGAAGGCAGAAACAGAAGTTGCGATACCGTCACCAAG
Organism: Streptococcus sp. 1055; assembly: GCF_013276815.1. Lineage (NCBI taxonomy): Bacteria > Bacillati > Bacillota > Bacilli > Lactobacillales > Streptococcaceae > Streptococcus > Streptococcus sp. 1055. The sequence goes on from NZ_VMLT01000031.1 coordinate 1,009, forward strand.
AAGAGTACGGTGAAGACCTGGTTCTTTTAAGAATTGACGGCCACAGATTTGACCCAAAACAGTATGGTCTCCGATATGTTCAGAAATTGTTACGATAGCGATTGGCAAGATAGCGATGGCTTCTGGACCAAAGTAAAGATTGTATTCTTTAAAGGCACCACCTGTGTTAAATGGCAAGTAGAAACCAGGAATTTCAAACCAGTTAGCTTTAAGAACTGGTGTAAAGTCAACCAAGCCAAGAGTTAGTGCGAAGAGGTAACCACCGATAATGGCAAAGAGAAATGGAATGATTCGTAGGAATCCTTTTCCCTTTGTATTGATAAAGGCAGCAATCAAGAAAGTAACAACTGCTACAAGAGCATTTTTCCAGTTTCCATCAGCTACAAGACCAGCGTTGGTAACAGCTGAACCTGCAAGTCCAAGACCGATAACGATAATCATAGGTCCGATGATGATTGGTGGCAAGAGTTTATCAATCCATTTTGTTCCTACAAATCGGATGCTGGTAGCAACAAGGACATAGACCAAACCAGTCAAGATAACTCCAGTTTGAGCAGCAGATATATCTCCTCCCATTTCCTTCATAGCTAGTGACATAGCTGTGATAAAGGCGAATGAAGAACCTAGATAAACTGGAACTTTAAAACCAGTTGAAATCATGTAGATGAGTGTTCCAACACCTGAAGCAAAAAGGGCAACAGATACAGGCATTCCCAAAATCAAGGGTACCAAGATGGTCGCACCAAACATGGCGAAAACGTGTTGGAAACTAAGGAGAATTCCTTTTCCAGCTGAAGGACGTTGGTCAACGTCTAGTAACAAATCAACAGTTGATTCTTGTTTCATATAAACCTCACTTTTGGGCATCAAAAAAGAGCCCATTATTTTACAGCAATAGGCCCTCAGAGTAAGACTTCTCTAAAATCTAAACTTTAAAGAGTTTCAAGTATTTCTGTGTCTTCGTCACCTCACGGGATGACATTAAAAACCTTTGCTTAGGATAGTATAGCAGAAAAAAATGATTTTGTAAATCATTTTTTCCCGAGCCTAAAAATAAGAGAGCGAGGTTGATTTTGTAAATCATTTTTTCCCGAGCCTAAAAATAAGAGAGCGAGGTTGATTTTGTAAATCATTTTTTCCCGAGCCTAAAAATAAGAGAGTGAGGTTGATTTTGTAAATCATTTTTTCCCGAGCCTAAAAATAAGAGAGCGAGGATGACTTTGTAAACATTTTTTACTAAAAAATTTAAAGCGGGCGTTTATTTGGCATACCAGCCTTTCTTGGGTATTTGTTGGGCGTTTCTTTTTTCTTTTCTACCACTGTGATATAACGCGGATCTCCATTTGGTAGGGCGTAGCTGAGATTGTCTTCGACTTTACTAAAAAGGAGGTTGAGGGCATTCTTAGCTTCTAATAACTCCTCAGGCGCATTGCTGGCCTTGAGTGCCAATAGTTTACCACCAACTTTAAGGTAAGGAATTGTCAATTCAGACAAGACCTGCATACGGGCTACAGCACGAGCTGTTACAAAATCATACTGAGCACGGAAGTTCTTGTCTTGGGCAAAATCTTCGGCACGTCCATGGTAGAAATGAACATCGTCCAAATCCAGTTCTTGAGCCAAGAGTTGTAGGAAGTTGATGCGCTTATTTAGCGAATCAATGATGGTCACATCTAACTGAGGATAGAGGATTTTCATTGGTAAACTAGGAAATCCTGCCCCAGCTCCAATATCAAGAAGTTTGATAGTTTCATTAGGAATCAAACCTTGAAGAATGGGTGCAATCGAATCGTAAAAATGTTTGAGATAAACTTCTTCCTTGTCCGTAATCGCCGTCAAATTAATCTTCTCATTCCACTCGACCAAGAGTTCAAAATAACGTTCAAATTGTTTTTTTTGCTGGTCCGAAAGTGGAAGATTTTGCTCGGCAAGCAAGTTGTAAAATGTTTCTGGTTTCATAGTTATTTCCTTCTTTAGTATCATCTTATTTTACCACAATCATTAAAAATTTGATATACTGGTACTAATCTAAAAGTAGAAAGGACTTATATCATGACTTGGATTATTCTTGGAGTTATCGCTCTTGTTGTTATTTTTGTGATTGTTAGCTATAACGGTTTGGTTAAGAATCGTATGCAAACAAAGGAGGCTTGGAGCCAAATTGATGTTCAGTTGAAACGTCGAAATGACCTCTTGCCAAACTTGATTGAGACTGTAAAAGGTTATGCTAAATATGAAGGTTCTACCCTTGAAAAGGTGGCAGAACTGCGTAACCAAGTGGCAGCAGCGACTTCACCAGCAGAAGCTATGAAAGCTAGTGATGCCCTCACTCGTCAGGTTGCAGGTATTTTTGCAGTTGCAGAAAGCTATCCAGATTTGAAGGCAAGCGCCAACTTTGTTAAATTGCAAGAGGAGTTGACAAACACAGAAAATAAAATTTCTTACTCTCGTCAACTCTATAACAGTGTTGTCAGCAACTACAATGTAAAATTAGAGACTTTCCCAAGCAACATTATCGCTGGAATGTTTGGATTTAAAGCAGCAGATTTCCTTCAAACACCAGAAGAGGAAAAGGCAGTTCCTAAGGTTGATTTTAGCGGTTTAGGTGACTAAGATGCTGTTTGATCAAATTGCAAGCAATAAACGAAAAACGTGGATTTTATTGCTGGTATTTTTCCTACTCTTAGCTCTTGTTGGTTATGCGGTTGGTTATCTCTTTATGCGGTCTGGGATTGGTGGTTTGGTTATCGCACTGATTATCGGCTTTATCTATGCCTTGTCCATGATTTTTCAATCAACAGAGATTGTCATGTCCATGAACGGGGCGCGTGAGGTTGATGAACAAACGGCACCAGATCTCTACCACGTAGTGGAAGATATGGCTATGGTCGCTCAGATTCCTATGCCCCGTGTTTTCATCATTGATGATCCAGCCTTAAATGCCTTTGCGACAGGTTCTAACCCTCAAAATGCGGCGGTTGCTGCGACTTCAGGTCTACTAGCTATCATGAATCGTGAAGAACTAGAAGCTGTTATGGGACATGAAGTCAGTCATATTCGTAATTATGATATCCGTATTTCGACTATTGCAGTTGCCCTTGCTAGTGCTATCACCATGCTTTCTGGTATGGCAGGTCGTATGATGTGGTGGGGTGGAGCAGGTCGCAGACGAAGTGATGATGACCGAGATGGAAATGGTCTTGAAATCATTATGCTAGTGGTTTCCCTACTAGCTATTGTACTGGCACCTCTCGCTGCAACCTTGGTTCAGCTCGCTATTTCTCGTCAGAGGGAATTTCTGGCAGATGCATCTAGTGTCGAGCTGACTCGCAATCCCCAGGGAATGATTAATGCCCTAGATAAGTTGGACAATAGCAAACCTATGAGTCGCCACGTCGATGATGCTAGCAGTGCACTTTATATCAATGATCCTAAGAAAGGGGGAGGGTTCAAAAAACTCTTTTATACCCACCCACCTATCTCAGAACGGATTGAACGTTTAAAACATATGTAAAATGAAGGCTGGAAAAAGTCTTTAAAATCTGAAAAACGCATAATATCAGGTGTGAAAACTTGATATTATGCGTTTTATTATGGGAAGATTTACTTCTTTTTCTCCTAAAATTGTGTTTTTGCCCCACATATTTGCGATGTTGAAAATTTATAAATCTTGAAAATTAACTAGCTCCAAACCGTGTTCTGTTAAGCGATAGATGATTGAACAGATCTCTTTTAAGAAACAACGGTCATGCGAAACAGTGATGAGACCACCAGGATAAGTGGCAAAGAGTTTTCTAATTTCGGGTTGAGAAGTTGGAGAAAAGTTTCGTGTGGGTTCATCTAGCAGGAGAAAGTTTGGTTTGCGCAAGACTAAATCCAAAAGCAGGAGTTTTCCTTGTTGTCCGCCAGATAAGAAGCGAATTTGATGCTGCATTTCTGGATAACTGAAATTGAGACTGGCTAAGTGAGATTGGATTTTTTGTAGTTCCTCTTTTTCCCCAGTTTTACTTAGATAGGCTATTGGTGATAAATCCAATTGCAGTTTTTGCTGGTAATCTTGTGGCATATAACCAAGCGAAATCTCTCTTTTAGCATTAAAAAGTTGCTGTAACTTGGCTAATAGGGTCGATTTTCCAATACCATTTGGTCCTATAATACCGATTTTTTCTTGGCCACGGACAGTTAATTGTAGTTCTTGCACCAAAATTCGCTCGCCAATGGATAAATTTTCTTTTTCCAGTTGGATTAAGACTTTAGAAGTAGGTAATGGCTGTATATCTGAGAAGAAAAGTCTGATTTCTTCCTCTTCAAGTGGCTTTTGGGTCATGGCCTGAGCTGCTCTTTCGTAGCGTTTTTCTTGTGAGAGGACAGTTTTCATCTTTTTAGCCAATAGGCGACCGGCAGTACTGTCTTTGGTAGCTCGAAGAGCAGTTTCTACATTTTGTTTAACTCGTTGATGTTTTTCCATGGTTTTATCGTAGGCTCTTTGGTCGTTGGCTGCTTGCTGGGTTTGTCTGGCAAAATTAGCCTTTCTCTGCTCACTATAACTATCATAGTCTAAATGCTCTACTAGTGTTTCTGCTTCTTTACGGTGCTTGACCAGTCGCAAGTGAACAATAGTGTCTGCCGTTTCAGAAAGAAAGTCCTCATCATGGGAAATGAAAATAACGGTTTGCCGAATCTTGCGCATTTGACCTTTTAGCCAATCAACCGTCTCAAGATCCAAGTCATTTGAAGGTTCATCTAAAAATAGAATCTCAAAGGGTTTGGCTAACTCATGGATAAGCTGAATTTTCAAAGCTTCGCCCCCTGATAGACTGCCAATCTCTTGGTCACTTGCGAAACGATTGCTATCAAAATGCAATTCCTCCGCCAAACGATAGAGGATACTGTAGTCTAAATCAATAGAATCTAAAAAGAAGTAGTCGTGTAAAGTTTTCTTTTTTAGGTCCTCAGGGACTTTTTGAGGAATGTAGGCCAGTGACTGATAATCAGACTGGATGTCTCCCTTGATAGTGAAATCAGACAAATCTTCCCCCATTAAAGTTTTAAGTAAGGTTGATTTACCATTTCCTTCTTCGCCAATAATAGCTACCTTTTCCCCGTCTTGGATGGTCATGGTTAGGTCAGATACAAGATCTCGTAAATCTTTGTTTTGTGTGATGGTTAGATGATTGATTTTTATCATATGATTTCCCTTTCTAGAATGTTCATAGTGCATAACAAAAGGCTCTACTTTACCTAGTAGAGCCCAAAGTCTATGTCAAAAAAAACTCTATTAACATGCCAGAAAAAGAGCATAAAAGAGCACACAAAAAGAGACAAAAACAAGATCTACTAAATAAAGGTTCTTTATTTGATAGACTTAGTTGTTCATGTCTCCCTTACCTCCGAGTATTAGTATCTTTATACTATACCTTTAAGGAAATTTTGTCAACAGAAAACTGGAAATTCTATGCTCTAAAATCCAAAAACAGGTCCATAGAGACTTAGTACGTGTTTGACATGCTCGTAATGGATTTTATCATAGTTTCGCCAAGCAGTGCGTGCTTGATTGTTTAGTTTTAGGCTACCCAGTCCAATCAGAGGACTGGTGGGTTGGTAAAATTTCTCAAGATCAATTAAGATACTGTTGTTCAACTTTTCTGTTTTTTGAGCTCTTGCATAGTAGTGTTTAGCAGCTCTTGTAGTCGAATATCATCTGCCGTACCCTGTTTACAGTTTTGGTAGCTTTTATTTAACTTGGATAGGAGTTGAATGAGTTTCTTGTCTTCCATGTGAGCATCCTCCTTGATCTGATGTACTCTTTCCCTATAGTATAGCACTAAAAAACAAAAATATTATGGTAAATATGTTAAAAAATCGAATGTTAATTACAAAGTTTGGTGGGCTGATTTGTAGCCTTTTCATGGTATAATCAAGAGAGTAAATCTTTATGGAGGAAGTATGAAATTAAATATTCAAGAAATTCGTAAGCAGTCTGAAGGCTTGCATTTTGAACAAACGTTAGACCTAGCCGCAGACCTGCGTGCACGCAATCAAGAAATTTTAGATGTAAAAGATATCCTTGCAGTTGGGAAAGTACAGTACGAAGATCGTATGTATTTCTTAGATTATCAACTATCTTATACCATTGTTCTTGCTTCAAGTCGCAGTATGGAGCCAGTTGAGTTAGTTGAATCTTATCCAGTAACGGAAGTTTTCATGGAAGGCGCAATTAACCAGCTAGATCAGGAAGTTTTAGACGATGACTTGGTCTTGCCTATCGAAAATGGAGAACTTGACCTTGCTGAGAGCGTGTCAGACAATATCCTACTAAACATTCCTATCAAGGTCTTGACGGCTGAAGAAGAAGCTGGTCAAGGATTTGTGTCAGGAAATGACTGGCAAATCATGACTGAGGAAGAATACCAAGCCCAACAAGCAGTTAAGAAAGAAGAAAACAGTCCTTTTGCTGGTTTACAAGGACTATTTGATGGAGACGAATAATGGTTTTGTCAAAAAAACGAGCACGAAAGGTGCTAGAAGAAATCATTGCTCTTTTTCCAGATGCCAAGCCCAGTCTTGATTTCACTAATCATTTTGAACTCTTGGTTGCGGTCATGTTGTCAGCCCAGACGACGGATGCAGCGGTAAATAAGGCTACGCCAGGCCTCTTTGCTGCCTTTCCAACGCCACAAGCCATGTCTGTTGCAACAGAGAGTGAGATTGCTTCACACATTTCTCGACTGGGACTGTATCGAAATAAGGCTAAATTCCTTAAAAAATGTGCCCAACAGTTACTAGACGATTTTGATGGTCAAGTCCCTCAAACACGTGAGGAATTGGAGAGTTTGGCAGGTGTTGGTCGCAAGACAGCCAATGTTGTTATGAGTGTAGGATTTGGGATTCCAGCCTTTGCAGTGGATACTCATGTGGAGCGTATTTGCAAACACCACGATATCGTCAAAAAATCAGCGACACCACTTGAGGTGGAAAAGCGGGTCATGGATATCTTGCCGCCTGAGCAGTGGTTAGCAGCTCATCAGGCCATGATTTATTTTGGAAGAGCCATTTGTCATCCTAAAAATCCAGAGTGTGACCAGTACCCACAGTTATATGATTTTAGCAATTTGTAAGATGGAAGATCGAAAGTTTTTGCTTGATTTTAAGCTTACTTTGTGCTATAGTAATTGATAACTAAATATTCCTTTAAACTTGTCCCGTGAGGCAGGCAAGGAGCGCGATAAAGTAGAAGGGTGAAGTCTATACTGTGTGCAGTAGGGCTTGCTTAGCTATACATTTCAAGTCTCCTTGTTTAAGGAGACTTTTCTTTTTGGAGGTTTGTCATGAAGACAAAAGAAGTTGTAGACGAATTGACCGTCAAACGAGCGATTACGCGTATTACTTATGAGATTATTGAACGCAACAAAGATTTGAATAAAATCGTCTTGGCTGGTATTAAAACTCGTGGTGTCTTTATCGCCCACCGAATCCAAGAACGTTTGGAACAGCTAGAAAATCTTTCAGTTCCTGTTGTGGAATTGGATACTAAACCTTTCCGTGATGATGTTAAAAGTGGAGAAGATACTTCTTTGGTTTCTGTCGATGTGACAGACCGTGAAGTTATCTTGGTGGATGATGTGCTTTATACAGGTCGTACCATCCGTGCTGCTATTGATAATATTGTAGGTCATGGTCGTCCTGCGCGCGTGAGTCTTGCGGTGCTAGTTGATCGTGGACATAGAGAATTGCCAATCCGTCCAGATTACGTTGGAAAAAATATCCCAACTAGTCGTTCTGAAGAAATCATCGTAGAGATGGCAGAACTTGATGGTCAAGACAGAGTTCTGATTACTGAAGAAGCTTAGAAAGCTAAAGGAGTGGCCATGTCAGAAAATCAACAAGCATTGAACCATGTGGTGTCCATGGAAGACCTCACTGTCGATCAAGTGATGAAATTGATCAAACGAGGGATTGAGTTTAAAAACGGAGCTCAGCTTCCTTATGAAAACCACCCGATTGTTTCCAATCTTTTCTTTGAGGATTCTACACGGACGCATAAGTCCTTTGAAGTGGCAGAGATTAAACTGGGGCTGGAACGACTTGACTTTGATGTGAAGACTAGTTCAGTCAATAAGGGTGAGACACTTTATGATACCATTTTGACTCTGTCTGCTTTAGGAGTGGATGTCTGTGTGATTCGCCACCCTGAGGTTGACTACTACAGAGAGTTAATTGCTAGTCCCACGATTACGACTTCCATCATCAATGGTGGAGATGGTTCGGGACAACATCCTAGCCAGAGCTTGCTGGATTTGATGACTATTTATGAGGAATTTGGTCATTTTGAGGGTCTCAAGGTTGCGATTGCAGGTGACTTGGACCACTCCCGCGTTGCCAAATCCAATATGCAGATTTTGAAACGCTTAGGTGCAGAACTTTATTTTGCTGGACCTGAGGAATGGAGAAGTCAAGAGTTTGCAGACTATGGACAGTTTGTAACCATTGATGAAATCATTGATCAGGTGGATGTCATGATGTTTCTCCGTGTGCAACATGAACGCCATGATAGCGGAGCAGTCTTTTCAAAAGAAGACTACCATGCCCAACATGGCTTGACTCAAGAACGTTATGACCGTTTGAAAGAAACAGCAATCCTCATGCACCCAGCTCCAGTCAACCGTGATGTAGAAATCGCAGACCACTTGGTTGAAGCACCAAAATCACGGATTGTCCAACAAATGACCAATGGTGTCTTTGTTCGAATGGCAATCTTAGAATCCGTACTGGCGAGTAGAAACGCCAATTAAAACACAAGACGTTAAAAGACGCCAGTGAGCGTCCACGAGAGGTGAAAATATGACAAAAAGACTTCTAGTATTAGAAGATGGTACAGTTTTTGAAGGCAAGGCCTTCGGAGCAGATATTGATGTAACTGGTGAAATTGTCTTTAATACAGGCATGACCGGCTACCAAGAATCCATTACAGACCAGTCTTATAATGGACAAATCTTGACCTTTACTTATCCTTTGGTGGGAAATTATGGAATTAACCGTGATGATTACGAATCCATTATTCCAACTTGTAAGGGAGTTGTTGTTTTCGAAGAAGCACGTAGAGCTAGTAACTGGCGCAACCAAATGACCTTGGATGAATTTTTGAAAGCCAAGAAAATTCCGGGTATTTCAGGGATTGATACACGTGCTCTTACCAAGATTATCCGTAAGCATGGTACGATGCGTGCAACCTTGACCCATGTTGGGGACAGTATGGACCATGTGACGGACCAGCTCCAAGCAACAGTCTTGCCGACAGACAATATCAAGCAGGTTTCTACTAAAACTTCGTATCCAGCTCCAGGAGTTGGTTTGAGCGTAGTGCTAGTGGACTTTGGTCTCAAGCACTCAATCTTACGTGAACTCTCTAAGCGCAACTGTAACGTGACAGTCGTTCCTTATTCAACAACGGCTGAAGAAATTCTCCATCTCAACCCTGACGGAGTTATGTTGTCAAATGGACCGGGAAATCCAGAAGATGTTCCCCAAGCACTGGATATGATTCGTGGTGTACAAGGAAAAATTCCAATTTTTGGTATTTGTATGGGGCATCAACTCTTTGCAATGGCAAACGGGGCTAAGACTTACAAGATGAAATTTGGACACCGTGGATTCAACCATGCGGTACGCGAAATTGCTACAGGACGTGTGGATTTTACAAGTCAAAACCATGGTTATGCAGTTAGCCGTGAGGATTTGCCAGAGCATTTGATTATCACCCATGAAGAAATCAATGACAAGTCAGTTGAAGGTGTGCGTCACAGATACCAACCTGCTTTCTCTGTTCAATACCATCCAGATGCAGCCCCTGGTCCACACGACGCTAGCTACCTATTTGACGAGTTTATCGAGATGATGGAAGCTTTTAAACAATCAAACTAAGAACGAGTAAAAGCTCGTCGGAGAATTTATTTAATGTCGCCCTGAGAGGCGACGAATAGAAAGGCAGGTCGTTTCTTTTAGTCGCTATCAGGCGAACTAAAAACTCCCTGCACTAGATTTTTTACCGAAAAATATCGTTTCGCTAAAAAATCGTCGGAGAATTTATTTAATGTCGCTCAGTGAGGCGACGAATAGAAAGGAGAAGGGTGGTCCGTATTTGCTGAACTGAATACGGGCTACGGACGGTGCTAAAAAGATAGTTATTCCTAGAACTGACAGTTCTTCGTCATAACTCCTATTTTAGCTTTGTCCGCTTGACGCCCTTAATATCTTATATATGCCTAAACGTACTGATATTCAAAAAATTATGGTGATTGGTTCTGGTCCGATTATTATTGGTCAGGCTGCTGAGTTTGACTATGCTGGGACCCAGGCTTGCTTGTCGTTGAAAGAGGAAGGTTATGAGGTTGTTTTGGTTAACTCAAACCCTGCAACCATCATGACGGACAAGGAGATTGCGGACAAGGTTTATATTGAACCGATTACACTTGAGTTTGTGACACGTATTCTTCGTAAGGAGCGTCCAGATGCCTTGCTACCAACCCTTGGTGGGCAAACTGGTCTTAATATGGCCATGGAATTGTCTAAAAATGGTATCCTTGATGAGCTTGGTGTTGAGCTTCTGGGAACTAAATTATCTGCTATTGACCAAGCGGAGGATCGTGACCTCTTTAAACAATTGATGGAAGAGCTCAACCAACCAATTCCAGAATCTGAAATTGTTAACACTGTCGAAGAAGCAGTTGCCTTTGCAGCGACAATTGGTTACCCAGTTATCGTTCGTCCAGCCTTTACTCTTGGTGGTACTGGTGGTGGTATGTGTGCCAATGAGGAAGAATTGCGTGAAATCGCTGAAAATGGTTTGAAATTGTCACCTGTCACTCAATGTTTGATTGAGCGTTCGATTGCAGGTTTCAAGGAAATCGAATACGAAGTCATGCGTGACTCAGCTGACAATGCTTTGGTTGTTTGTAACATGGAAAACTTTGACCCAGTTGGGATTCACACAGGGGATTCCATTGTATTTGCCCCTGCGCAAACCATGTCAGACTATGAAAACCAAATGCTACGTGACGCGAGCTTGAGCATCATTCGTGCCCTCAAGATTGAAGGTGGATGTAACGTTCAGCTAGCCCTTGATCCACACAGTTTCAAGTATTATGTCATCGAAGTAAACCCTCGTGTATCGCGTTCGTCAGCTCTTGCTTCTAAGGCGACAGGTTACCCAATTGCCAAATTGGCTGCTAAGATTGCCGTCGGTTTGACCTTGGATGAGGTGATTAACCCAGTCACAGGTTCAACCTATGCCATGTTTGAACCAGCCCTTGACTACGTGGTTGCCAAGATTCCACGTTTCCCATTTGACAAGTTTGAAAAGGGTGAACGCCGTCTCGGTACACAAATGAAGGCGACTGGAGAAGTCATGGCGATTGGTCGTAACATCGAGGAATCTCTTCTCAAGGCCTGCCGCTCCCTTGAAATTGGGGTGCACCACAATGAAATACCTGAACTTGCAGCAGTTTCTGATGATGCCTTGATTGAAAAGGTTGTCAAAGCCCAAGATGACCGTCTCTTCTACGTATCAGAAGCCATTCGTCGTGGCTACACACCTGAAGAAATTGCAGAGCTTACAAAAATTGATATCTTCTATCTTGATAAACTCTTGCATATCTTTGAAATTGAGCAAGAATTGGGTGCTCATCCACAAGATCTAGAAGTTTTGAAAACAGCCAAACTTAATGGTTTCTCAGACCGTAAGATTGCTGAACTCTGGGGAACGACTGATGATCAAGTTCGCCAACTTCGCTTGGAAAACAAGATTGTTCCAGTTTATAAGATGGTAGATACTTGTGCGGCAGAGTTCGACTCTGAAACGCCATATTTCTATTCAACCTATGGTTGGGAAAATGAATCTATCAGATTTGATAAAGAATCTGTACTTGTCCTAGGTTCAGGTCCAATCCGTATCGGTCAAGGGGTTGAGTTTGACTACGCAACCGTTCACTCTGTTAAGGCTATCCAGGCAGCTGGTTATGAAGCTATCATCATGAACTCAAACCCAGAGACCGTTTCAACAGACTTCTCTGTATCAGATAAGCTTTACTTTGAGCCATTGACATTCGAAGATGTTATGAACGTCATTGACTTGGAACAACCAAAGGGAGTTATCGTTCAGTTCGGTGGTCAAACAGCCATCAACCTTGCGGAGCCATTGGCAAAAGCAGGTGTGACCATCCTTGGTACACAGGTTGCTGACCTAGACCGTGCCGAAGACCGTGACCTCTTCGAGCAAGCTCTCAAAGAATTGGATATTCCACAGCCACCAGGACAAACGGCTACCAATGAAGAAGAAGCAGCTCTTGCAGCTCGCAAGATTGGCTTCCCAGTTCTTGTCCGCCCATCTTATGTACTTGGTGGACGTGCCATGGAAATCGTTGAAAACGAAGAAGACCTTCGTTCTTACATGCGAACTGCTGTTAAGGCTAGTCCAGACCACCCAGTTCTTGTCGACTCTTATATCGTTGGGCAAGAGTGCGAAGTTGATGCCATTTCAGATGGTAAAAATGTACTCATTCCTGGTATCATGGAGCATATCGAACGTGCTGGTGTCCACTCAGGTGACTCAATGGCTGTTTACCCACCACAAACCTTGTCGCAAAAGGTTCAGGAGACCATCGCAGACTACACCAAACGCTTAGCAATCGGTCTTCACTGCCTTGGAATGATGAACATCCAGTTTGTTATCAAGGATGAAAAAGTCTACGTTATTGAGGTCAATCCACGTGCCAGCCGTACCGTTCCATTCCTATCTAAGGTAACCAATATTCCTATGGCTCAAGTAGCGACCAAGCTCATTCTTGGTCAAAGTTTATCAGAACTTGGCTACCAAAATGGACTTTACCCTGAAAGCACCCGTGTTCATATCAAGGCACCTGTCTTCTCCTTTACCAAACTAGCTAAGGTAGACAGCTTGCTCGGTCCTGAAATGAAGTCAACAGGTGAAGTTATGGGTTCTGATGCTACTTTGGAAAAAGCTCTCTATAAAGCCTTTGAAGCTTCTTATCTACACTTGCCAACTTTTGGTAATGTCGTCTTTACCATCGCTGATGATGCCAAAGAAGAAGCCTTGAACTTGGCTCGTCGTTTCCAAAACATTGGTTATGGAATCCTTGCGACAGAAGGGACAGCAGCCTTCTTTGCTAGTCATGGCTTGCAAGCCCAACCTGTTGGTAAGATTGGTGATGACGATAAGGATATCCCAAGTTTTGTACGCAAAGGAAGAATTCAAGCTATCATTAACACAGTAGGAACAAAACGAACTGCTGACGAAGATGGTGAGCAAATTCGTCGTTCAGCCATTGAACACGGGGTGCCCCTCTTCACAGCGCTAGATACAGCTAATGCCATGCTTAAGGTACTTGAAAGTCGTAGCTTTGTTACAGAAGCGATTTAAATAGAAAAATAAGATATAGCAGACTGAATTTAGAACAGTACACAGGAATACTAAAATATTTCTAGAAATTAATTTGAATTTTCTAATTGATTTGTTCGTATCTTATTTCAATCTACTATAGAAAAAAGTCTTTAAAATTATAAAACGCATAATATCAGGTGTTGAAAACCTTGATATTATGCGTTTTATTGTAGGAATATTTACTTCATTTTCTACTAAAATTATGTTTTTGAATAACCTCTATCTTAGTAGTTTGTATGGTCGCCCTCAATCAGTTTTTACGATAAGCTTTAATGCTATGACTATACCATTCTTGCATTTCTTTTGATGGTGGTGTCATATAATCCCCATACATCTGGGTTAAAAATTGGTCATATTTTTTTGGCACAGGCAACATACGACCTTCAAACTCAGTCAAAATCAGTTCTTTAAAGGTATCAACTGGGAAGATTTCTTTCATCCCTTCCTTACCGATCCCAATTCCTCCTTCATATTGAGGAGAGTTGGTTGTAGCATTTTTGACTAGCTGATCAATTTTCTTGTAAAAGTAACGGGGATTGACCACTCGGAGGGCATACCAGCTACATAATCTAAGAAAATCTTTTAATTTGCTATCACCGTGAACTGCGCGTGATTTTTTGATATAAGCCAGTTGACGAAGGGCTACATACTTATAACTCTTGTCGACAATGCTCAAGTCTGTAAATCGATCAATTGGGAAGACGTCGATGAAAAGGCTGGTATCATGACGCTTGTACTTAACATGGTCTTCGATAACAGTAGAAGTGTCCAAAATCGATGCGAAATTATGGAAGTACCAAGAAGAAGTATCGTAGGAAAGAACCTTGTAGCGAGGGTGATTTTCTGCTTCAATAATCTTCAGTAAACGCTCATAATCTTCACGATAGAGAGAAATATCAATATCATCATCCCAAGGAATCATACCTTTGTGGCGGATGGCTCCAAGCATGGTTCCATAACTGAGAAAATAAGGAATATCATGTTTCTTACAAGTCTCATCAATATAGTCTAGCAGAGCTAGTTGAATTTCTTTAATTTCTTTTTTTTCTAAATATTGCATCCTAATCCTCCAATTTATAAGCGTGAAATTCATGACTGTAGAAGCGTTTTTCTGCTGGTGGTAGGGTCATATAATCTCCATAAAATTGTGTCAAAATAGTATCAAATTTTTCAGGTGCTGGAAGGCTTAAATTTTCAAAGGGTAAATCAATTATTTTATCGAAGGTACCACTTGGGAAGACTTCCTTTTCCTTAAATTTAGAAGGGATAAAAGCCATATACTGACCATTTTCACGACTATATTTTTGAATTTCTTTCTCGATTTTATGTGCGAAATAACGAGGAGAAACCGGTCGAAGGAGCAACCAAAAGGCTGTTCGTATCCAATCTTTTAAAAGGCTATCCTTATAGACAATATTTTTATGTTTACTGAAAGACAGCAGTTTGAAGCTTTCCAGTTTATAACAAGTATCAATGACCTTAGGATCATCAAAGCGATCTATAGGGAAAATATCGATAAAGATACCAGACTCATAGGTTTTTGTATTTCGAGTATCAATAATTTTAGTCGTACTGTCGGTTATCTTGATAAAGTTGTTAAAGTAGTTCTTATCAGTTTCTAAGGAAAGGAGCTTATATTTGCTTTTTTCCTTTTGAAAAATGTTAATAAATCGTTGGTAGTCTTCTCTAGGCATGGACAGATCAATATCGTCGTCCCAAGGGATAAAGCCCTCATGTCGAACCGCCCCAATCAGAGTACCGTAGTTAATAATATAGTTGATATTGTGCTTTTTACAGAGAGTATCAATATAATCCAAAATTTCTAATTCAATTTGTTTGGCATCTTCAATGGTTAGTTGTTTCATTTTAAACTCCTATGATCTTTTGAATTTATTTTTTAAGGCTAGGACATGGTTTAAAAATTCATAGAAAATGCTATCTTTTGTGAAAACAAGTAGACTAATATAAGAGATAGCTGATAACAAGATAATCAAACCAGTATTCATCAAAAATGGCAAATTAATGACCATATCCACAGGATACACGAAATTAATCAGGAAATAAATTGCTACAAAGGAAAGTGAAAAGAGAGAGTATCGAACAGTATAGCTAAAGATATGTCCCAAGTGGATGAGTTGTTTTCTATGGATGAAAATGATATAGAAAACAAGTAGAGAAGCCTCTGATAACATAGTTGTCAGTAAGTAGTATTCGGGAGCCACGATATGGTTGAAAAAGAGGAGACTATTCAAGCCCAAATTGAGTAGCCCAGCAAAGACTGTATAGACTGTGATACGTTTTTCATAGCCATTGGTAAAGAGAATTTGGGAACCAAGAATGGTATCTAAGGCCAGGATAATCGTACGAAAAGCGAAGAGAGAGGTCAAGATGCCGCCTCCGATATATTTTTCACTACCGTAAAGTAGGATGGCATTTGGTCCTAAAACCATGAGTCCAAAACTCAGTGGAATGATAAAGAAGTTAAAGATTCGACTACCTCTATTAACCAGAGAAACATAGGCTTCTTTGTCTCCTTTCCCCAGATAGTAACTGAGACGAGGCACACTCACTCCAATTGCACCTGTTACAACCCCAGCTATAACGGTCACAATTCGCTGAGCTATGGTATAGTAACTAACGTTGACATCAATCCCTGTTTTAACGAGGAAGAGGCGATCTAAAAAAGTGAAGAGCATATTGGCATTGGCAAAGACTAACATGGCTGTCAGAGGGAGAAAGAGTGGTTTAAAATCACTTAGGTGAATCTTAACAAGTTTGATGTCTCTTTTAATCCAAAAATAACTAATCAGGTAGTTAATCAGCGTCGATAAACTCATCACAAGTGTATAGACAACAATATCGTGTTCATTTTTAACAAATAAGAAAATAGAGACCAGCATCAGGATACGGATGAAGGCAGTTTTGTAAAAGAGAAAACTGTAATTTTCCAGAGCTTCATTGACCCATTCGATTGAAAAAATCTGGGCAATGAGTTGAATCCCCATAACAAGGTAGACCTTTTTGACGATTGGATTATCAGTAAAGAAGAGAGGATAGGCTAGGATATAGACAGCAGTGGTCAAAATCGTACAAGCTATGCACAAATAAAAAAGACTGGAGAAGGTTCTATTCAGATCTTTTTTGTTATCCTTGACATTACTAATGGCCCGTAAACCGTAGTTATAGACCCCATAAGTTGCAAAGGGTAAGAAAAATGACAAAATTGTGTCGACTGAGTTGAAGTAACCATAGTCAGTTCGGTCCAAGACACGCGCGACGTAGGTACCAGTTAAGATGGGAAAAATAATATTTAAGACACGAATTCCCATGTAAGATAGAGCATTTAATTTTATACTTTTCATTCAATTTACCTCGTTTTTCATTATATCATAAAGTCAGCTAATAAGAAATGAAGGGCAGTAATACTCTTCGAAAATCAAA
>NZ_VMLT01000032.1:0-22707 GCF_013276815.1 Streptococcus sp. 1055
AACTGACGAAGTCAGTAACTATATCTACGGCAAGGCGAAGCTGACGTGGTTTGAAGAGATTTTCGAAGAATATTAGTGATAAATCCATTATACAGTAGCAAACTTAATTTATACCTTCCGCTCCTCAACTGTCTATTTTTAATCCTGAATTGTTATTTGAGTAACTCCTTTTTCCTCATAAAGTTTTCTTCCTCTAAAACTTCTGGAAAAAAGCGAATAGTTTCAGACAACATTTTTATAAGAAACAAGTTCATCTGTCATTTCAAGAAGGAGTAATCCTTTATCTACTAATGGACGGAACGGAATTCAACCGCTTGTCCCATATGTTTTCTAAGGAGCATATCTACTATGCACATCCCTATGCCTCTTGGGAAAGGGGAACTAATGAGAATCGCAACAGGCTCATTCGTAGATGGTTACCTAAGCCTAAGGGAACTAAGAAAACGACTCCTAAAAAAGTCGCATTCATCGAAAAGTGGATGAACAACTATCCTAAAAAATGCTTGAACTACAAGTCCCCCAGAGAAGACTTCTGGATGGCTAACTTGAACTTGAAATTTAGCAATAATTCATTCACCATCTAACTATATTTAGTAATTATTTCAGAACTGATTAATATTAAAATTAACTAACAATTCAAAAGATTCATACTAGACATAAATTACATCCATCAGAGAGACTCTTATTATTTTTAGATTTTAGTCTTTCTAGCTTCAGAACACATCTAAACTTTAGAGAAGATGACTATTCGAAAGCTCGAATGCCTCAAAATTATATCAGATAAGCTATTCGAACTTAGAATGCTTTTAAATTTATGGAATTGCGATTATTCGAAACCTAGAATGCATATAACCTTTAGTTGACAGACCTATTCTAAGTCTCGAAGGGCTATTTACTTTCTATTCCTTATCAAAAAAGACTCATTCCCCCTTTCTCCTCCAAAATATGGTATAGTAGAGTTATACTATCTATGAGGAGTTTACATGTCACAGGATAAACAAATGAAAGCTGTTTCTCCCCTTCTGCAGCAAGTTATCAACATCTCATCGATTGTCGGTGGGGTTGGGAGTTTGATTTTCTGTATTTGGGCTTATCAGGCTGGGATTTTACAGTCTAAGGAAACCCTCTCTGCCTTCATCCAGCAGGCAGGTATCTGGGGGCCACCTCTCTTTATCTTTTTACAGATTTTACAGACGGTCGTCCCTATCATTCCAGGAGCCTTGACCTCGGTGGCTGGTGTCTTTATCTACGGTCACATCATCGGGACTATCTACAACTATATCGGCATCGTGATTGGCTGTGCCATTATCTTTTATCTGGTGCGCCTCTATGGGGCTGCCTTTGTCCAGTCTGTCGTCAGCAAGCGCACCTACGACAAGTACATCGGCTGGCTAGATAAAGGCAATCGTTTTGACCGTTTCTTTATTTTTATGATGATTTGGCCCATTAGCCCAGCTGACTTTCTCTGTATGCTGGCTGCCCTGACCAAGATGAGTTTCAAGCGCTACATGACCATCATCATTCTGACCAAACCCTTTACCCTCGTGGTTTATACCTACGGTCTGACCTATATTATTGACTTTTTCTGGCAAATGCTTTGACACGTAAAAAATCCGTTTGGTTTCCCAAGTGGATTTTTAAAGCGTAGATTAACTATAGCTTAATACTAAATATACTTTGGTATGGAAATCATGCATATTTTTCGATAGTAAGGCGAGGACTTACCTAGCCTTTCCGCCGTGATAGAAACACCTGAAATCTAATGGTTTCAGGCATTCGGAAACTTTGAGACATTAGGCTCAAAGTTTAGGTATGGAATTTCGAAGAAAGTCGCTACCGTCCGTAATCACTTAAGGAAAGGCTCAAAAATATTATTTGCAACCACAAAATCCGTTTGGTTTCCCAAGCGGATTTTGTGCTTTATTTTGAAACTTCTTTTGCAAGAACAAAGTTCCCAAGTGTGGCAGAACCATTTCCTGCGACTGCTGGCGTCACGATATAGTCACGCACATCTGGTACTGGTAGGTAACCATTAAGAAGAGATGTAAATTTCTCACAGACACGGTCCAGCATATGTTGTTGAGCCATGACCCCTCCACCAAAGACAATCACGTCTGGGCGGAAAGTCACTGTCGCATTAACCGCAGCTTGAGCGATATAGTAGGCTTGGACATCCCAAACAGGGTTATTGAGTTCAATATTTTCCCCACGAACACCTGTACGAGCTTCCAAACTTGGACCAGCTGCATAGCCTTCCAGACATCCCTTGTGGAAAGGACAAACACCCTTAAACTCTTTTTCAATATCCATTGGGTGTCTAGCAACATAATAATGACCCATTTCAGGGTGACCCACACCACCGATAAACTCACCACGTTGGATAACACCTGCACCGATACCTGTACCGATTGTGTAGTAAACCAAGTTTTCGATACGACCACCAGCATTGTTACGGGCAACCACTTCACCATAAGCAGAGCTGTTTACGTCTGTTGTGAAGTACATTGGCACGTTGAGGGCGCGACGAAGAGCCCCAAGCAAGTCCACATTTGCCCAGTTTGGTTTTGGAGTCGTTGTGATAAAGCCATAAGTTTTTGAGTTTTTATCAATATCAATCGGACCAAATGAACCGACTGCAAGACCAGCAAGATTATCAAATTTCGAGAAGAACTCAATGGTTTTATCTATTGTTTCGATTGGAGTTGTTGTTGGAAATTGTGTTTTTTCTACAACGTTAAAGTTTTCATCACCGACAGCACAGACAAACTTTGTACCGCCCGCTTCCAAGCTTCCATATAATTTTGTCATGATAAACCTCTTGTTTTTATTTTCTTTATTATAGCATATTTCGAAAGTCTAAATTTCTCTATTTTTTAGATTTTCCTCTGTAAATCTTACCATTCAAGCAAAAACGAACAAACATGTCATTTGTTCGTTTTCACATTAAAGAGGATTGATTAGATTTTCACTTCGATCACAGCATCCCCCTTAGCAACTGAACCTGTTGCGACTGGAGCTACCGAAGCGTAGTCAGCTGTGTTTGTAACGATAACCATTGTTGTATCATCAAGTCCAGCTGAAGCGATTTTGTTTGAATCAAATGTTCCAAGAACATCGCCAGCTTTAACCTTATCACCTTGAGCAACTTTTGCTTCAAAACCTTCACCGTTCATTGTTACAGTGTCGATACCAACGTGGATCAAGACTTCAGCACCATCAGTTGTTTTCAAACCAAAAGCGTGTCCTGTTGGAAAGGCAATTGAAACTTCAGCATCAGCAGGTGCATAGACCACACCTTGGCTAGGTTTCACAGCGATACCTTGTCCCATAGCTCCACTTGAGAAGACTGGGTCATTGACATCAGCAAGAGCGACAACATCACCGACGATAGGAGTTACAAGTGTTTCATTTTGAAGAGCTGCTGGAATGTTACCAGTTGTTTCTTCTTGAACCAAACGTTCTGTCGCTACTTCAGTAGCATCTTCTTTTTCATCCTCATAACCAAACATGTAAGTGAGGGCAAAACCAAGGGCAAATGATACAGCTACCATAAGAAGGTATTGGGCAAGTTGTCCGTTACCAACATAAAGCATTGTACCAGGGATGATGGTGATACCATTACCAGTACCAGCAAGTCCAAGGATAGAAGCCAATCCACCACCGATTGCACCAGCAATCAATGAAAGGAAGAATGGTTTACGGAAGCGCAAGTTCACCCCGAAGATAGCAGGCTCTGTAATACCTAGGAAGGCAGAAAGAGCTGCTGGGAAAGCAAGTGTTTTTAGTTTTGGATTTTTTGTTTTAACACCAACCGCAACAGTCGCAGCACCTTGAGCTGTCATAGCAGCTGTGATGATAGCGTTGAATGGGTTAGCATGGTCAGCAGCAAGTAATTGCACTTCAAGCAAGTTGAAGATGTGGTGCACACCTGACACGACGATCAATTGGTGAACCCCACCAATCAAGAAACCACCAAGACCAAATGGCATGTTGAGGATCGCTTTTGTAGCGATAAGGATGTAGTTTTCAACGACGTGGAATACTGGTCCAATGACAAAGAGTCCAAGGATAGACATAACCAAAAGTGTCACGAATGGTGTTACCAAGAGGTCAATCACATCTGGAACACCCTTGCGGACAGCTTTTTCAAATTTAGCTCCGACAACCCCGATGATGAAGGCTGGAAGAACTGAACCTTGCAAACCAACAACAGGGATGAAACCAAAGAAGTTCATGGCTGTTACTTCACCACCTGAAGCAACCGCCCAAGCGTTTGGAAGTGAGCCAGAAACAAGCATCATACCAAGAACGATACCAACGGCAGGATTTCCACCGAATACACGGAAGGTTGACCAAACAACTAAACCTGGTAAGATAATGAAGGCTGTATCTGTCAAGATTTGAGTGTAAGTTGTCACGTCAGCTGGAAGTGTCATTCCAAGAGCGTTGAAAAGACCACGCACACCCATGAAGAGACCTGTCGCTACGATAACTGGGATGATTGGAACGAAAACGTCACCGAAAGTACGGATAGCACGTTGGAACCAATTCCCTTGTTTAGCAGCTTCTGCTTTCATGTCATCTTTAGATGATGTTGACAAACCAAGTGCAACAACTTCATCGTACATTTTGTTAACGGTACCAGTACCAAAGATGATTTGGTATTGACCTGAGTTAAAGAAAGCACCTTGAACTTTTTCCAAATTCTCAATTACTTCTTTATTGATTTTCCCCTCATCTTTGACCATGACACGTAGACGAGTCGCACAGTGGGCAACACTGTTGACATTTTCACGTCCGCCCAAGGCATCGATGACTTTTTTTGCAATTTCCTGATTGTTCATTTGCAAAAATCTCCTTATATAACATTTTGTTCTTGTTTGAAAGCGATTTTATTCGCCCTTACGACTATTATTTTATCATGTTTTAGAAATATGTCAAGCGTTTTGCAGAAAAATGTTCTATCCACTTAGTGGGCACTCTTTAGATTGATTGTTTTTGATTATTTTATCAGATATTCCTTGAAAAAATAAGTTTGAAATCTTAGTTAAAAAGGTTTTTATTTCATTATCTTTCATATTTTCGTGAAAATTTGATTGATTTCCTGAATTTATTTTATGACTAACGTTTGACAGTTTTTCTCTTTTTTAACATAAAAGACTTGCTTTTTTAACCGAAAACGGTTACTATTAAAAGTAATAAGATTTTTGGAGGAATAAATGGAATGGACTACTGAGCGTCGTTATAGACCCTATGAAGATTGGACGCAAGAAGAAATTCAAAATATAAAGAAAAATATAGCACAATCTCCATGGCATACTCATTACCATGTTGAGCCAAAAACAGGACTTCTCAACGACCCAAATGGCTTTTCTTACTTTGATGGCAAGTGGATCCTCTTTTACCAGAATTTTCCTTTTGGTGCGGCCCACGGTTTAAAATCTTGGGCACAGCTAGAAAGTGATGATTTGGTTCACTTTAGAGAAACTGGAATCAAAGTTTTACCAGATACTCCATTAGATAGCCACGGTGCCTACTCTGGTTCTGCCATGCAGTTTGGCGATAACTTGTTCCTATTTTATACAGGAAATGTCCGCGATGAAAACTGGATTCGTCACCCATACCAGATCGGTGCTTTGATGGACAAGGATGGCAAGATTACGAAGAT
The DNA here is from genome assembly GCF_013276815.1 of Streptococcus sp. 1055. NCBI lineage: Bacteria > Bacillati > Bacillota > Bacilli > Lactobacillales > Streptococcaceae > Streptococcus > Streptococcus sp. 1055. The sequence continues at coordinate 5,669 of NZ_VMLT01000032.1, forward strand.
TGACAAGATCTTGATTGACCAGCCAGCAGACTCTACTGACCACTTCCGCGACCCGCAAATTTTTAACTTCAAGGGCCAATACTATGCCATCGTCGGTGGACAGGACTTGGAGAAAAAAGGCTTCGTCCGTCTCTACAAGGCTGTAGACAACGACTATACAAACTGGCAAGCCGTTGGCAACCTTGACTTTGCTAACGACCGTACCGCCTACATGATGGAATGTCCAAATCTGGTCTTTGTAGGGGAACAACCTGTCCTTCTCTACTGCCCACAAGGATTGGATAAGAAAGTTCTAGACTACGATAATATCTTTCCAAATATGTATAAGATTGGGGCTTCCTTTGACCCTGAAAATGCTAAAATGGTAGATGTGTCTCAACTTCAAAACATGGACTATGGTTTCGAAGCCTATGCAACTCAAGCCTTCAACGCTCCTGATGGACGTGCTCTAGCTGTTAGCTGGCTTGGCTTGCCTGATGTTTCATATCCATCTGACCGTTTTGACCACCAAGGAACCTTCTCTTTGGTCAAGGAACTCACTATCAAAGACGGCAAACTCTACCAATACCCAGTCGCAGCTATCAAGGACCTTCGTGCTTCTGAAGAAGCCTTCTCAAACCGTGCCCAAACTAAGAACGCTTACGAACTTGAACTCAACTTGGAAACTAATAGCCAGAGCGAGATTGTCTTACTTGCTGATCAAGAAGGCAAGGGACTTTCCATCAACTTTGACCTTGTAAATGGTCAAGTAACAGTGGATCGTAGCCAGGCTGGAGAACAGTATGCCCAAGAATTTGGAACTACTCGCTCTTGCCCTATCGACAATCAAGCTACTACTGCTACGATTTTCATCGATAACTCTGTCTTTGAAATTTTCATCAATAAAGGAGAAAAAGTATTTTCTGGTCGTGTCTTCCCACATGCGGACCAAAATGGGATCCTCATCAAATCTGGAAACCCAACTGGAACTTACTATGAATTAGATTATGGTCGCAAAACTAACTGATGTCGCCAAACTTGCAGGCGTCAGCCCTACTACCGTTTCTCGGGTTATCAACAAAAAAGGGTATCTATCTGAAAAAACCATCCAAAAAGTCAATGAAGCCATGAGAGAATTGGGCTATAAACCCAACAACCTGGCTCGTAGTCTGCAAGGAAAATCGGCTAAGTTAATCGGCTTGATTTTCCCCAATATTTCCAACGTTTTCTATGCAGAATTGATTGATAAGCTGGAACACCAACTCTTCAAAAATGGTTACAAGACCATCATCTGCAACAGTGAGCACGATTCTGAAAAGGAACGCGAATACATCGAAATGTTGGAAGCCAATCAGGTGGACGGCATCATTTCTGGTAGTCACAACTTGGGAATCGAAGACTACAATCGTGTGACAGCGCCGATTATTTCCTTTGACCGAAACCTATCGCCAGACATCCCTGTCGTCTCCTCTGACAACTATGCTGGTGGGGTTCTTGCTGCCCAGACCTTGGTTAAGACAGGTGCCCAATCTATCATCATGATTACAGGGAATGACAATTCCAATTCACCAACTGGACTACGCCACGCTGGTTTTGCATCTGTACTCCCCCAAGCTCCTATTATCAATGTTTCCAGTGACTTTTCTCCCGTCAGAAAAGAAATGGAAATCAAGAATATCTTAACTCGACAAGAGCCAGATGCCATCTTTGCTTCAGATGACTTAACTGCTATTCTAGTCATTAAAATTGCTCAAGAACTGGGCATTTCTGTCCCTGAAGAGCTCAAGGTCATCGGCTATGATGGTACTTACTTTATCGAAAATTACTACCCTCAATTGGCTACCATCAAGCAACCTATGGAAGAAATTGCCTGCCTCACTGTTGACCTCCTCTTGCAAAAGATCGAAGGCAAGGAAGTCACCACAACTGGTTACTTTTTGCCAGTTACTCTTTTACCAGGAAAAAGTATTTAAATACAAGAAAACTCAGACCGAATTCGTCTGAGTTTTTATGATCTTAAATTTTCTAGGTAGCGCTGGGCTGTCTCTAGGTTAAAGGTTTTATCTGCGATGAGGCGCTCGACTAGGGGAGCAACTTCGGATTCACTAGCACCTGCGAGAAGTGCCAAAGATTTAGCCTGCAATTTCATGTGGCCTTGCTGAATCCCTGTACTCACCAAGGCTTTGAGGGCCGCAAAATTTTGAGCAAGACCGATGGACACGATAATCTGGGCTAATTCTCTGGCAGAAGGATTTCCTAGTAGATCATGACTGAGAGCTACACGTGGGTTGAGGCCGATAGAGCCACCCTTGGTCGCTACAGGCATGGGTAAGGTCATCTCACCGACCAATTCTTCTCTTTCAAGATCCAGCGTCCAGCGACTGAGACCTTGATAGCGCCCGTCTCGACTAGCAAAGGCATGAGCCCCCGCCTCAATGGCACGCCAGTCATTACCAGTGGCAATCAAAATGGCATCAATACCGTTAAAAATCCCTTTATTGTGGGTAGCCGCTCGATAAGGATCAGCTTGCGCAAACTGACTAGCCAAGGCTATCTTCTCTGCAATTTCTCGTCCTTGCTCCTTTTGGCGGATCAAGTAGCGAAAGGCGATGCGACAGCTTGCAGTCACCAGAGAATCAGTTGCGTAGTTGGACAGGATTCCCATGAGACTCTGTCCCTGACTGAGTTCTTCTAAGACTGGTTTCAAGGCTTCCAGCATGGTGTTGAGCATATTGGCACCCATGGCTTCCTGGGTATCGACATGAATATAAACAACGAGAAAGTCTGGTTCGCCTTTTATCTGCTCGACATGCAGATCACGCGCCCCACCTCCACGTTTAACGATAGAAGGATAGGCTTGATTGGCAAGTTCTAGGAGCTCTGCTTTCTTGCTGGCAATCTTCTCTTGCGCTTGTTCAGGGTCAGCAACTTGATAAAGGGCTACCTGTCCAATCATCTGGCGCTCATGAACCTGAGCAGTAAAGCCACCTGCTCGCTTGATGATTTTACTAGCATAGCTGGCCGCAGCAACCACGGACGGTTCTTCTGTCACATAGGGAACTGTGTATTCCTGACCGTTAACGAGAACCTCTGGGACCAGCGAATAAGGCAGAGAAAAAGTTCCCACCACATTCTCACTCAGCTGGTCTGCCACAGTTACACTCATCTGTTCATCCTGCTCTAAACTCTCTTGCCTCTCAGGACTAAGGAACGCCTGAGCTTTTAACAGCTCGTGGCGCTCTTGGTATGATTTTTTAGAAAATCCATTCCAACTTATCTTCATTATTTTTCAACCTTGCTATAACGGCGTTGGTGGTCAACAATTTCAACCAAGGCAAAATCTTGATTTTCATAGCCAGCAAACTGAGCAGAATTTGTTTCATCTAAGTCTACTTCTTCAAAGAAGACTTTTTCATAGTCTGCAACAGATAAGGCAGTTCGTTGGTTGAGCTTGTTCAAGCGGTCTTTATCCAGATAAGCTTCATAACCTTCAACCAATTCACCGCTGAAGAACTCAGCTACAGCACCACTTCCGTAACTATAAAGGGCGATTTTATCCCCAGCCTTCAAGCTATCTGTATTTTCCAAGAGAGACAGAAGCCCAAGGAAAAGTGAACCTGTGTAGATATTCCCCACCTTTTGACTGTAAAGAATAGACTGGTCAAAATGCTTTTGCAAGAGGTCTTTTTTCTCTTGAGGCAGGCTCTTATCCATGATTTTTTTCAAACCTTTTAAGGCTAATTTAGGATAAGGCAAATGGAAACAAACAGCCGCAAAATCATCCAAAGTAAGCTGGTAGCGTTTTTGATATTCAAGCCAAGTCGTTTTCAAACTATCCAAATATTGTTGGGTAGAATAGACACCATTTACATAAGGAGTTGTCGAGTAATTTGGACGCCAAAAATCCATGATGTCACGGGTTTGAGCAACATTGTCATTATTAAAGGCCATCATGCGTGGATTTTGTGTAATCAACATGGCCACACTGCCGGCACCTTGAGTTGGTTCTCCTGGAGTTTCAATACCGTACTTGGCAATATCACTGGCAATGACCAAGACCTTGGACTCTGGAGAATTTTCCACATGCAATTTGGCATAATGAAGGGCAGCTGTCGCTCCATAGCAGGCTTCTTTAATCTCGAAACTACGCGCAAAGGGCTGAATACCCAGCAAGCCATGCACAAAGACGGCTGCAGCCTTACTCTGGTCAATTCCTGACTCGGTCGCCACAATGACCATGTCAATTTCTGCTCTTTCTTGCTCAGTTAAAATAAAGTCACTAGCACTGGCCGCCAAGGTCACGATGTCCTCAGTTAAGGGCGCAATACTCAATTCCTCGAGTAAGAGTCCTTTGCTTAATTTTTCAGGGTCAATTCCCCTCGCTTCTGCTAAGTCTTGTAACTTCAAGACATATTGACTGGTCGCAAAACCAATCTTATCAATACCGATTGTCATATTTACCTCTGTTTTATCATTCATGTAAAAAATCGTTCGGTACTATTTTATCACAAATGGCAGTAAAAGAGATAAAAAAGACTTGATTCACCAAATCAAGCCTCTTATTGGTCATAATTTCAAAGAATGATTAGTTGCTAGAGAGTTCACCGATATAAGTAGCTTTATAAGCCCCATTCTCAGTTATCAGTTCCTGGAGGATTAAATTTCCTGAGTAAGTCCTTCCCATCTCATCTACAAATTCTTGATAAAACTGACTGGTCGGAATTTCTCTGACATCCTTATCAAATGTCTTGTCAAGTGTTTTACTAACCTTTTCGGCAATCAACTGATGCTCTTGTAATCCACTTTGAAACTCTGAACCCAAACTAGAAACCATGACTGGGATAAGCAACAAAGTCAGTAGACTTACAGACAATAAGGAAAATAGTGATTTTTTCATGATTTTTCCTCCTTTATATAGAGAGAATAGCATACATAGAAAGCCTTGTCACTATATTTATCTCATTTTTCAGAAAATTCTTTTATTTCTGTAAAGTCTACGATACTCGATGTGTTTTTATATAATGATATAGTCTGAGAATCACTGTTCCGCTAGCCATTCCAATGGAAATGACCAGAGCCAGCATAACAACTAATGTTGCACTTGCCAGCGCTTTATTATAGTCCCCTGTCACAAAAAAGGCAGTTGTCCGATAGGAGAGATAACCCGGAACCAAGGGTGCCAAGATTGCTAAGATAAAGACCACAGCAGGAGTCTTATAAAGAATACTTAAAATCTGGCTGACACAAGAACCTATAATGGCTGCAATAAAAGTAGCCACAATAACATTGGTCGGTTCCTTGAGCAAGAGATAGACTAGCCAGACAGCCATGCCCAAAATTCCTCCTGGTAAGAGCATGGACCGCTGAACATTGAGTACGATTAGAAAGGTAATAATAGCAAGAAGACTTGCTACTGCTTGTAATAAAAAGGTTATTAGTGTCATATTAGTTCATCAATACCAAGGCGACAGAAGTTCCTGCCCCTAAAGCAAGGGTAATGAGCAGGGATTCAAACATCTTGCTCATACCAGAGTTTATGTGGTTGGTCATAATATCACGAACCGCATTGGTCAAGGCAATTCCTGGAACAAACGGCATGACCGCACCAGCTATAATCAAGTCTGCCGTTGAAGGAAAGCCTGTGTAGCGAGCCCAAAACTGGGCAATCATTCCAAAGACGAAGGCCCCAGCAAAGGCTGTCACAAAGGGAATTCGGATAAACTTCTCCACATAGAGGGAAAAGGCAAAACCAAATAAGGTCGCCACTCCTGCCCCAAGTGCGTCGTAGATATTTCCACTAAACATAACCGAAAAGAAAGGAGCACTTAAGGTCGCAGCCAGAGTTACCTGCAACTTAGTATAGGGAAGGGGTTGGGCCTGCAAGGCCGTCAATTGCTTAAAGGCTGTTTCTAAATCAATCTGCCCCCCAACCAGCTGACGAGAAATCTGGTTCACATCGCAGACTTTTTCGATGTTATAAGAAGAGGAGGTCACCCGCTTCATGCGCGAAATATTGGTATTTTCAATAGAGAAAAAGATAGCGGCAGGCATGGCAAGGACATTGCAATCCACAATCCCCTGCGAATGCGCAATCCGAATCATGGTATCTTCTACGCGATGAATCTCTGAACCACTTTTAAGGAGAATAGTCCCCGCTAGCATAATCACATCGATGACGGCATTTAATTCTCTTGATTCTTCCATGCGTTCCTCCTTTTATCAACTCCTTCTATTCTATCACAAATCTGGAGTCAAAAAAAATCTTTGCCATGAAATCATGACAAAGATTGATTACTTATTTTGATTATCCATCTGATTTTAAGGAGTAGCTGAACTTGTTTTAGGTTTGTAGATTGAAATCTTGACCCTTGTCTTATTGAGGTCTACCTTTTCACCTGCTCTAGGACTTTGTTCAACAACCATGCCTTCTGCACTACCTGCAGGCGCTTTCGTCACTTCTACAACTTCTATATTGGCTTCCTTAATCCCAACAATTTGAATCAAATTGTTCTTAGTAAACTCCAAGCTGGAACCAATGTAACTCGGCATGGCAACACTTGTAACTTTTTTAGCTACTGTCAAGACGATTTGAGTAGGTTTACTCAAATCATAAGGGATACCTGCACCTGGACTTTGTTTCATAATCGTTCCTGGTTCGCTTTCGCTGGACTCTTCTTCCTCTATCTTAATCAAATTCTCAGGAACCTTCTTCTGCTTGAGTTCTGAGATGACTTCTGTAGAGTTCCGTCCAATATAGTTCCCTAATTGAATCGTCGTAGCTTTTTTAGCCACTGTCAAGACAATTTGAGTTGCCTTGCTTAAGTCATAGGTCGTACCTTCTGGTAGACTTTGCTTCATGACCGTTCCAGCCTCACTCTCCTTGGACTCTTCTTCCTCAATTTTAATCAAATTATCTGGAACTTTTTTCTCTTTTAATTCCGCAATGACATCAGAGGATTTCCGGCCGACATAATTACTAATTTGGAAGGATCGTTTGCCTGATGAGACAACCAAATTGATTTTCGTTCCTTCTTTTCGACCAGTTCCAGCGCCAGGATCTGTACGGATAATCCGCCCTTCCTCCACCTTTTCACTGGCCTCTGACTTCTCCTCTCCAATCTCAAAATTGGCTTTTTTGAGCGTTTCCTTGGCTTCCGCAACTGTCTGACCTGCCACATCTGGAATAGAAATGGTTGCAGGAGTTCTGGATAGTATCCAAATAAGAGAAGCTGCCACCAATACAAGGCTGGCCAAAAAAATCAGGTAACGCATCTTAAATCTACGTTTTTTCGGTGCTTGTGGTTGGTAAGTTTCCTCTGTCACAGCCTGGCTTGGTTTTTTGATTGGTTTGTGTTCTGTCTGCGCTTGAACCTTAGGAATAGATGTCAAGGTACTCTGGGAAACCTTCGGTAAGGTCTTGGTATCTGCCTTAGTCGCATCGTCAAAGATCAGCTTTGGTTCATTACGACGATTATAAGACAAACTACTAGACAAATCCACATACATCTCAGCAACTGATTTATAGCGATCTGTCAATTTCTTAGCAGTTGCCTTGATAACAACATTCTCCAAAGCCTGGGGCACAGATGGATTCTCAGCAATAACGGACGGCAGGGGTTTTTGGAAATGCTGGAGGGCGATGGTCACTGCACTATCCCCATCATAAGGGATATGGCCTGTCAGCATCTCATAGAAAATGATCCCCATGGCATAGATATCACTTTGTACAGTCGCCTTAGAACCACGCGCCTGCTCTGGTGACAAGTAATGAACGGAGCCCAGCATCGAGTTAGTCTGAGTCAGACTCGTCTCAGCAAAGGCTACTGCAATCCCAAAGTCTGTAACCTTGACAGTCCCATCTGGTGTCAAGAGGATGTTTTGAGGTTTCAAGTCCCTGTGAACAATCCCTCTGGTATGAGCCAAACGCATGGCGAGAAGAATTTGTCCCATGATACGGACGGCTTCTTCATTAGAAAGAGGATAGTGTTCCTTGATATAGCGTTTAAGGTCAAGTCCAGCCACATACTCCATAGCGAGGTACTGTTGACCGTCTTCCTCACCAATATCTGTTATCCGAACGATATGAGGATGGTCTAAATCTGCCATAGCTCTCGCTTCACGCTGAAAACGAGCTACAGCTATCGGGTCCGTCTGGTAGTTAGTCCTCAGAACCTTCACTGCCACTTCTTCCCCGTCTAGAATCAAATCTTTGGCTAAGTAAACATCTGCCATGCCTCCTCGACCAATCTGTTTGACAATCCGATAGCGTCCGGCAAAAATCTTGCCGATTTGGATCATTCTGCATCCTCCTCGTTCATAGAAACAAGGGCAACCGTAATGTTGTCTAAACCTCCTGCATTGTTAGCAAAACGAACAAGTGTCTCCGTTTTATCTGCTAAAGGAATATCACTGGTTACAATATCCCGAATCTCACTGCCTGAAATCATGTTGGTCAAGCCGTCACTATTGAGCAAGAGATAGTCACCTGACTCAAGGATCACTGTCCCAAAATCAGGCTGAATTTCATCTTTTTGCCCAATAGACTGGGTGATAATATTTTTTTGCGGATGAGCTTCTGCCTCTTCTGGTGTCAATTGACCAGCCTTGAGTAATTCATTGACCAAAGAATGGTCGCTCGTCAACTGATGGTATTCTTCTCCACGAATCAAGCCGATACGCGAATCACCAATATGAGCATAGATAGCCTGATTATCGATAATAGCAAGGACTTCCAAAGTAGTTCCCATACCTCTGTAAGCTTCATCCTGACCAAGCTGGTGAATCTTTTGATTTTCAATTTCTAGGTAATGGGCGAACCATTCACGCACTTCATTGACTGTATCGATTTGGGTATCAACCCAAGCTATACCTAGGTCTGTTACCGCCATTTCACTAGCGATATTCCCTGCGCGATGACCTCCCATCCCATCAGCTAAAATAATCATAGTACGTCCAGCTCTATTGACATAGTGGTTGACATAGTCTTGGTTATTTGTCCGTTTCTGACCAACATCTGTTAATAATGAAATTTCCATGTGTCAGTTCCTTCCTAATCCGATATCTTGCGAAATTGACTGATGAAGAATCCATCACTTCCATACAATTCAGGTGTAATGAGGATACAGCCGTCTTTCATGATATCCTTACATTCATGTTCTAGCTTTACCTGCTCGAACTCAGGATGACTTTCTAAAAACGCCTCAACGACTTGAAAATTCTCCTCTGAGACAATAGTACAGGTACTATAAGTTATTATACCACCTTTGCCTAGTGTTTGACAAACACTACCTAATATTTCTAGCTGAATTTCCTGTAAGGACGCGAAATCTGCCGTTTCTTTATTGTATTTGATATCTGGTTTTCGGCGCAAAAGACCGATTCCTGAACAGGGAGCATCCACTAAAATCTTATCAAATGAATCCTGACTAAAAAACTCATGCACCTTTCTGGCATCCAATTTTTGCCTTTGAACCCGATCTGCAACTCCCAGACGTTGAGCATTTTCTTGAATTAAGTCCAACTTGTGATCGTACAAGTCCAGAGCAGTAACCTGACCTGTCGTGAGATAAGAGGCTATATGGGCTGTTTTCCCACCCGGAGCCGCACAGGCATCAAGCACTCGCTCATCTCCCTGCAAATTCAAAGTTGGCGCAACCAGCTGACTAGACTCGTCTTGGATGGTTATAGTCCCTTCTGCAAACAAATCATGGCCTGCAAAATGCCCTTGCTCCTTAACCAGACCAGTGGTTGCTAAAAGGGAATTATTCGCCTCCAATAAGGCTTGGATTTCCTCTTTTCGGCTTAAATCAGTTACACGAATACTGGCCTTGTTTCGCACCAAGAGACTTTCAAAAATAGCTTGCGCTCGCTCCTCTCCGTATTCTTCCTTGAGCTTTGCAACTAGCCAAACCGGAAGGGAATAAGCGATGGAGTCACGCTTGTTTTTTCGTTTGATGCTAGCAATATCTGGCCAGCCTTCACGCAAGATACGGCGAAGGACGGCGTTGACCAATTTTTCACTGCCTTTTTTACGGACTTTGGCCAATTCCACTGCTTCATTGACCACAGCATAATCTGGAATCTTGTTCAAATAGCGGAGCTGGTAGGCACTCATGAGAAGAAGGACATAGAGCCAGTTATCTAACTTATCTCTGTCTTCGATAAAATGGGATAGGTACCATTCCAGAGTCAGTTTACGGGCTACCGTTCCATAGACTAGCTCGGTCACTAAGCCCTTGTCTGCTGCCGAAAGTTGACTTCCCTTGAGATGCTTATTTAAGGCGATATTTGAGTATGCTTGATTGATAAAAACATCCTCTAATACTGCCAGGGCTAAACTTCTAGCCGTTTCTACTTTAGTCACCAAATCGTTCTCCTACAGTCAATGTACGTCCAACTCCGTTGAGGAAGGAAGCGATGTCCATCTTAGGCTTACCAGCTGGCTGCACTTGCTTAAGAGACAAAGCTCCTTCTGCCGTTGCGACAATCAATTCTTTCTTGCCGATAGAGAGAATCTCTCCTGGATTTCCCTGACCTTCTACTGGCAGGGCTTCATAAATCTTAAAGCGGTCGCCCTTAAGGAAAGTATGGGCAACAGGCCAGGGGTTCATCCCTCTGATTTGGTTGAAAAGTTGACGATTGCTTTTAGTCCAATCCAACTTTTCTTCCTCTGGCTTGATATTTGGCGAGAAAGTAACCTGACTTGGATCCTGCGGTTCAGGTTTGATGTCACCAGCAATGTAGGCAGGCAAAGTATCCAAAAGCAAATCACGACCAACTAGCGCCAATTTTTCAAACAAGGTGCCAACATTGTCCTCATCTGTGATCGGAATACTACGACGAGAAATCATATCCCCTGCATCCATTTCCTTAACCATCTCCATAATGGTTACACCAGCTTCCTCATCACCTTGAATCAAGGCATAATGGATCGGAGCACCACCACGATGTTTAGGAAGGAGTGACGCGTGAACGTTGACCGCAAAGTCCATGCTATCAAGGAGTTTACTTGGGAGAAACTGGCCAAAAGCGGCAGTCACAATCCCATCTGCTCCTAGCTTCATAAGATCTTCCATCTCTGGACTTCCAGATAGTTTTTCAGGTTGGTAGATAGGAAGTCCTGCCTCTTTTGCAGCTTGTTTAACTGGGGTTTCCTGGATAACTTTTTTACGTCCGACAGCACGGTCTGGCTGGGTCACAACGGCTAGAATTTCGTAACGGTTATCTGTCAAAAGTCCTTTTAAGACTGTTGCTGAAAAGTCGGGTGTCCCCATAAAGATTAGTTTTGTCATATCTTCTCCTTCTTATAAAAATTGCTGTGGCTCATGGTCAATGCTGAGACGGAGCTCACTATTTTCCCTTTCTTGAGTCAAGGCCAAGACCTGGTTGAGGGTTGGTCCCAGCTCATCTTCTAAACGGTATTTAATTAAAATCTGGTAATGATAGAGGTTGTGAGTACGGGCGATGGGTTTGGGCGTTGGCCCGAGGATGTTACTGGTTTCAGACAAACCTGACCGCAAAATGTTCATGACTTCATAGGCACGTTTGACCACCTCTTCTTCTTTCTTGTGAGAAAGGGTAATGCCAATGGTGAAATAGTAAGGTGGATAGCCAAGTTGTCGTCTGATACCCATTTCATAAGCATAAAAGCCTTCGTAGTCCTGGTCTTTTGCAAATCGAATAGCGTAGTGCTGAGGATTGTAAGACTGAATCAAGACCTGCCCAGCTTTTTCAGCACGTCCTGCTCGACCTGCCACCTGAGTCAAGAGCTGGAAGGTTCTCTCAGAAGAACGGAAATCAGGCAGATTCAAGGCCGTATCCGCATTTAGAACTCCGACTAGGGTCACATTGGGAAAATCCAAACCCTTGGCAATCATCTGAGTACCAAGCAATATGTCCGCTTCCCCTCGTCCAAACTGATCAAGTAGAGCTTGATGACTGCCTTTCTTACGAGTCGTGTCCACATCCATCCGCAAAATACGGGCCTGGGGAAAGAGTTCTGCTAGCTCGTCATAAGCCTTCTGGGTTCCCGTCCCGTAGTAGCGAATGCTGCGACTCTTACAGTTAGGACAGACCTGAGGAATGTTCTTTGAAAAACCACAATAATGGCAGTTCATGGTCTTGGTATCCATGTGCAAGGTCAAGGAAATGTCACAGTTGGGACAAGTATCCACCGTCCCACACTCCCGACACATGACAAAGCTAGAATAGCCACGGCGATTGAGCATGAGAACCACCTGCTCTTTTTTAGCCAGACGGTCTTGGATGGCTTCTAGCAAAGGAGGCGTAAAGTTTGACGTCTCGTTTTGTCCGATATAATCCCGAAAATCAATCACTTGAACCTCAGGGATTGTAGCCAAAGGATTGGCACGCTGGGTTAGACGTAAGTGTTGATAGACGCCTTTGCCAGCACGCGCCCGGCTCTCTAAGCTCGGCGTTGCAGACCCAAGCACCAGAGCCGCTTGATTATACTGAGCCCGTAAAATGGCTACCTCTCTAGCATGATAACGGGGATTGCTGTCCTGCTTATAAGTCGCTTCATGCTCTTCATCGATAATCATGACACCCAGATTTTTCAGCGGAGCAAAGATGGCCGATCTAGCACCCACAACAACTTGAGCGTCTCCACGCTCAACCTTGCGCCATTCATCATACTTTTCACCATTAGACAAGCCTGAGTGAAGAATGGCCACTTTCTCACCAAATCGAGCAATAAAACGCTCCGTCATCTGAGGAGTCAAGGAAATCTCAGGTACCAGCAAAATAGCTGTCTTGCCCTTGTCCAAGGCTCCTTGGATAATCTGCAAATAAACCTCCGTCTTCCCACTTCCTGTAATCCCTTGAAGGAGGAAGGGAGGCTGGTGACTGCCAATCGCACTCACAACCGCATCACGCGCCTGTCTTTGCTCTGGATTCAACTCCAAAGGCTGACTTGCTTCAATGCCTTCAAAATAAGCAGCCGAGCGTTGAACTTCCTTTTGGACTATAGTAACAGCACCTTGTTCCACAAAGAAGTTGACTTGCTCCCGCGAGTAGGACTCTAACAAACTAGCCAAGGAAGCACTCTCAGGATGAGACAGTAAATAGTCTCTCAATTCCAACTTTTTCTTGGCACGTGCAGCAATCTCTACACTTTCTAATTGAGCAAGGTCTACCTCATACCAAGACTGGGTCTTGACTTTCTTTTGATCAATTGCCTGATATTCCAGACCAAGCAGACCTTTCCTAGTCAAACGCATCATTTCAGCTTGCTTACCTAAATCTAGAGAAGAAAAGGCTAGCGAATCTTCTGAACCAAACAAGCGCTCTCGGTCTTCCTGACTCAAGCCTTCCAGAGGATAGAGAATCTTATCATAACTGGAGTTCAGAAATCCCGGTAGCATAGCCTTGAGAATAGAGATTTTGTAAGAAAATACAGATTTGCGGAGCTCCTCAGCCAGCCAGAGTTGTTCTTTCGTGAGAACAGGAGAAAAATCCAGCACCTCTGCAATATCTTTTAAATCTTGCTCCATCTCTTCTTCATCTGATTGAGACTCCAAACCAAGAACAATTCCTTGAATCAGGCGATTGCCCTTACCAAAAGGCACATGAACCCGCATCCCAACTTCCAGCATTCCCTCAAATTCCTCAGAAATCCTATAACTATAGGGCTGGTCCGTCTGCATCAAGGGCACATCTACAATAATCTTGGCTATGGCCATCTTCTCACCTCCTCCTTGTCAGTACATTCTTGCAATAGAAAAAATAAGATTGAGTCCCCCCAACCTTAAATTTTTTCACCATCTTCTTTTTCTTTAGCGATTTGCTCTTTGATTTTCTTTTCTTCTTCTTCTTTGCGGCGTTTTTCTTCTTCGATACGGCGACGCACTGCTTCACGTTTTCCTTCTGGATCTGGGTGAATTGTAACGTTTCCTGATTCGATTTCTTCTAAAGCGCGAAGAGTTGATTTTTCAGACTTGAAACCTTGAGTTGCTGGCGCACCTGCTTCCAATTCGTGGGCACGTTTTGCTTCCAAGATTACGAGTGAATATTTTGATGGAACCTTGTCGAGCAAGGTATCAATAGAGGGTTTTAACATCATTTGCTTGTACCTATTTTCTAAATTTTATCGGGTAGTTGGAGACTTTGGTAACATCTCCTGATAGTGACCAATGACACGGTCCACACGGAAGTGCTCTGCTTCGATCACACGTTTGACACGCTCAGCAGCTAGGGGCACCTGATCGTTGACAATCGCATAATCATACTCACGCATGAGGGCAATTTCTTCCTTGGCTTTCTCGATTCGTTGGGCAATCACTTCTGCACTATCTGTTCCACGACCTACTAAACGATCTTGCAATTCATCCAAATCTGGTGGTGTCAGGAAGATAAAGACAGCATCTGGAACCTTTTTCTTGACCTGAAGAGCGCCCTGAACCTCAATTTCAAGGAAAACATCAATTCCCTTGTCCAAGGTTTCATTGACGTAGGTCAAAGGGGTTCCATAGTAGTTGCCGACATATTCTGCATATTCCAACATCTGTCCTTGACGAATCAACTCTTCAAACTCTTCGCGAGTACGGAAGAAATAGTCAACACCGTCCACTTCTCCAGGACGTTGTGCGCGTGTCGTCATCGATACAGAGTATTGAAATTGGTTTTCAGAACTCTCAAAAATCTCTCTTCTAACCGTTCCTTTTCCAACCCCTGAAGGACCAGAAAAAACGATTAGTAAGCCTCGGTCTGCCATTGTGTCTCCTTTTAGTCAGTCTGTGAAATAACATTTCTCTAGAATAATGGCAAAAAGCCAGATTATCCTTTACAGTCTTTCTATCTAGTGTAACAAAAAAGCAGTAATTTTTCAACTGCTCTTTCTTATTTATTTAGATGTGTTGTGATTCGAACGTGAAATATCGCTTTTAAAATATCTTCAGAAAATAGGTCTATACCATTTACAAATGAAAAAGAAAGGTTTATAATGTAATTGACATAATAAATTGTAGAATCAATTTTTTAAGGAGGTTAACATTATGCCTAACTATATTAAAGCGGATCAGTTTTTCTACCCACACGGAGTTCGTCGAGGTGGTTACTTGGAACTTGTGGACGGCAAGTTTGGAAAACATGTAGAGCAGATTCCTGAAGGAGCTGAGGTGATTGACTATACAGGTTATAGCATTGCTCCAGGACTTGTGGATACCCACATTCATGGATTTGGCGGTGTGGATGTTATGGATAATAATATCGAAGGAACGCTTCATACTATGAGTGAAGGACTCCTCAGCATGGGGGTAACGAGCTTCTTGCCAACAACTTTGACATCGACTTATGAGCAATTGCTTGCGGTAACTGAAAATATCGGTGCTCGTTATCAAGAAGCAAGTGGCGCGAAAATTCGTGGAATTTATTTTGAAGGGCCTTATTTCACAGAGAAATACAAGGGGGCTCAAAACCCTGCCTACATGAAAGATCCTCGCATGGATGAGTTTCGTGCTTGGCAAAAAGCAGCAAATGGCTTGCTAAATAAAATTGCTCTTGCGCCAGAGCGTGAAGGTGTAGAAGACTTTGTACGGACTATCACCGGAGAAGGTGTAACGGTTGCTCTTGGGCACTCAAACGCGACTTTTGATGAAGCTAAAAAAGCAGTCGATGCTGGAGCGAGTGTTTGGGTACACGCCTACAATGGAATGCGTGGGTTGACTCACCGCGAACTGGGTATGGTTGGAGCCATGTATCAATTACCTCATACCTATGCAGAGTTGATCTGTGATGGCCATCACGTAGATCCAAAAGCCTGCGAAATTCTTATCAAACAAAAAGGGACAGAAAACATTGCTCTTATTACAGACTGTATGACAGCTGGTGGATTGGAAGACGGTGACTATATGTTGGGAGAATTCCCAGTTGTCGTTGCAAATGGAACTGCACGCCTCAAATCGACAGGTAACTTGGCAGGTTCTATCCTCAAACTCAAAGATGGTGTGAAGAATGTAGTCGAATGGGGAATTGCGAATCCGCATGAAGCAGTCATGATGGCCAGCTTCAACCCAGCTAAATCCGTTCACATCGATGACGTCTGTGGACAAATTCGTGAAGGTTATGATGCAGATTTTATTGTTTTAGACAAAGATTTGGAATTGGTAGCAACCTATCTAGATGGTGTGAAACGTTATCAAGCATAAGAGAGAAGAGTCTGGGCAAAAGTCTAATTTGAGGAGAAAATCCAGTAATACTCCTTTGAAGTCAAAAAGCAACAAACACTGTCAACTATTTGTTACAACTCCATTAATTAGTATTCCACTTTCTAAAATCAGTATTTTGAGCTGTGCAATCCAAGTCTTCTAATTTGTTTTTTAATTTCTGTTTAGTATAAATTTTACTTGGGCAGTAGACCAACTTGGAGCGTTTACGAGTTGTTCCAGGCTCAGTTTAGCTTGTTTTCTTAGTCTCTTCTTTGTCTTTCTGTGAGACTTGGGAGAGAGGATGTTTTCCTTATAGAGTATTTTTCTAACAGTTGTATCAGAGAGCTGAATTCCCTCTTCTTCAGCTAGTAATTCACAGAAATGAAGGACATTTGGTTTATATGTTTCATAGGAGAGGTATTTCTTTAGGACACGTTCTTTGATTTCATCAGGGATTGCATGTTTTGGTTTTCGATTTCTGTTTCCGTGTCTGAAGGCTTTTTTTCCTTTCTGTTGATAGGCTAGTAGCAGACGATTGATTTGTCTTTCAGAAAGATTCAGTTCGACACAGGGTCGTTTCTTTGTTTTCTTTCCTTGGTCTATAGCTTTTATCACAAGATATTTTTTCGTTTCATTCATATTCAGTTGGATACTTTTCATACGACTATTTTATCAAATGGGACATTTTCACGTTCGATTTACTAAAGACATTCTCACATTCGAGCCAAATTTCAAGTTCAAGTTAGCCATGAAGAATAAATTCTCTGGGTGATTTGTAGTTCAAGCATTTTTTAGGATAGTTATTAATCCAATTTTCGATGAATGCGACTTCTTTGGGAGTCGTTTCCTTAGTCCCCTTAGGTAACCATCTACGAATGAGCCTGTTGTGATTCTCAT
>NZ_VMLT01000033.1:0-14154 GCF_013276815.1 Streptococcus sp. 1055
GAATTGAAATAAGATGTGAACATCTCTATCAGAAAAGTCAAATTAATTTATAGAAATATTTTAGCAGTCAAGATGGACTGTTATAGATTCAATACACTATACTTTTTTAATTTAATCCATTATAGTAAAATGAAATAATAACAGGACAAATCGATTTCTAACAATGTTTTATAAGTAGAGGTGTACTATTCTAGTTTCAATCTACTATAGAACTGACCAAGTCAGTAACCTAGACTTAGGGCAAGGCGGCACTGACCTAGTTTGAAGAGATTTCCGAAGAGTATAAATTTTAATATTTTCTTGTGTTATTCCTTGACAATTCAATTTGGAAAATATATGATAAAGATAATGACAGCGGTGTCATTCTATCTATTTTAAGAAAAGTAATAATCAATTGTTAAAAATAGTAAAAAAATTGGAGGTTCTGATGAAATATTTTGTTCCTAATGAGGTATTCAGTATTCGTAAATTAAAGGTGGGGACTTGCTCGGTACTATTGGCAATTTCAATTTTGGGAAGCCAAGGTATTTTATCGGATGAAGTTGTTACTAGTTCTTCACCGATGGCTACAAAAGAGTCTTCTAATGCAATTACTAATGATTTAGATAATTCACCAACTGTTAATCAGAATCGTTCTGCTGAAATGATTGCCTCTAATTCAACCACTAATGGTTTAGATAATTCGTTAAGTGTTAATAGTATCAGCTCTAATGGTACTATTCGTTCCAATTCACAATTAGACAACAGAACAGTTGAATCTACAGTAACATCTACTAATGAAAATAAGAGTTATAAGGAAGATGTTATAAGTGACAGAATTATCAAAAAAGAATTTGAAGATACTGCTTTAAGTGTAAAAGATTATGGTGCGGTAGGTGATGGGATTCATGATGATCGACAAGCAATTCAAGATGCAATAGATGCTGCAGCTCAAGGGCTAGGTGGAGGAAATGTATATTTTCCTGAAGGAACTTATTTAGTAAAAGAAATTGTTTTTTTTAAAAGTCATACACACTTAGAATTGAATGAGAAAGCTACAATTCTAAATGGTATAAATATTAAGAATCACCCTTCCATTGTTTTTATGACAGGTTTATTTACGGATGATGGTGCGCAAGTAGAATGGGGCCCAACAGAAGATATTAGTTATTCTGGTGGTACTATTGATATGAACGGTGCTTTGAATGAAGAAGGAACTAAAGCAAAAAATCTACCACTTATAAATTCTTCAGGTGCATTTGCTATTGGGAATTCAAATAACGTAACTATAAAAAATGTAACATTCAAGGATAGTTATCAAGGGCATGCTATTCAAATTGCAGGTTCGAAGAATGTATTAGTCGATAATTCTCGTTTTCTTGGTCAAGCTTTACCTAAAACTATGAAAGATGGGCAAATTATAAGTAAGGAGAGTATTCAGATTGAACCATTGACTAGAAAAGGTTTTCCTTATGCTTTGAATGATGATGGGAAAAAATCTGAAAATGTTACTATTCAAAATTCATATTTTGGCAAAAGTGATAAATCTGGGGAATTAGTAACAGCAATTGGCACACACTATCAAACATTGTCGACACAGAACCCCTCTAATATTAAAATTTTAAATAATCATTTTGATAACATGATGTATGCAGGTGTACGTTTTACAGGATTCACTGATGTATTAATCAAAGGAAATCGCTTTGATAAGAAAGTTAAAGGAGAGAGTGTACATTATCGAGAAAGCGGAGCAGCTTTAGTAAATGCTTATAGCTATAAAAACACTAAAGACCTATTAGATTTAAATAAACAGGTGGTTATCGCCGAAAATATATTTAATATTGCCGATCCTAAAACAAAAGCGATACGAGTTGCAAAAGATAGTGCAGAATATTTAGGAAAAGTATCAGATATTACTGTAACAAAAAATGTAATTAATAATAATTCTAAGGAAACAGAACAACCAAATATTGAATTATTACGAGTTAGTGATAATTTAGTAGTCTCAGAGAATAGTATATTCGGTGGTAAAGAAGGAATTGTTATTGAGGATTCAAAGGGTAAAATAACCGTTTTAAATAACCAATTTTATAATTTATCCGGTAAGTATATATCATTCATCAAATCTAATGCAAATGAGAAAGAACCTGTTATACGTGATAGCGATGGTAATTTCAATATTGTAACGGAGAATGGGCTTTACAAAATTGTAACAAATAATTTAAGTGATAAAAACAAAGAGGAAAAACAATCTAATTCAAATAATGTAATTGATAGTAACCAGAAGAACGGAGAGTTTAACTCAAGTAAAGATAATAGACAAATGAATGACAAGATCGACAATAAACAAGATAATAAGACAGAAGAAGTAAACTATAAAATAGTTGGAGATGGCAGAGAAACTGAAAATCATATTAATAAATCTAAAGAAATAGTAGATGTAAAACAAAAATTACCAAAGACTGGTTCGAACAAGATTATGGAACTATTCTTAACAGTGACAGGAATTGGTTTACTTTTGACACTAAAAGGGTTGAAGTATTATGGTAAAGATAAATAAAATTTGTTCGATACAAGGAAGTTCCGTAGAAAATGAGGATGCTGTAGGTTCACAAAATCAGTATTTTTGGATTATTGATGGAGCTACAGATTTATATAATTCTAAAGAGGAGATAGGTTATTCAGTCTCAGAAGTTGTACATATTTTATCAAAAAGTTTGTCGGTTAATTGTAAAGAATCAAAAACTCTTAAACAAATATTTGAAACTGCTTTACTCGAGGGTAAAGATGAAATCGGTTTAAACTCATATGAATTAACAGAGTATTATCGCTTACCAACATTTGCTTTTATATTTGCTAAACTTTCAGAAAAAAAGTTGGAGTATATGATGCTAGGTGACTGCGTCATGTTAGTAAACGAAATGGAAATAACTGATCATAGAGTAGATAACTTATTTGAAAAAGGGAAAAATGAGATAAAAGATTCAATTGGTACAAATAGTGTTTTAAATAAAAAAATTATTTTACAAAAAATCAGAAAATTATCTAATCAACCGAGTGGGTACTGGATAGGTTCGTTGGATGAGAGATTTTTAGACCATGCTATTATTAATCAAATAGATGTTACTAGTGAACAAATTGTTTTAATGAGCGATGGCTTTTATGAATTCTATCAAAATAATCAAAATAAAACTTTTGAAGAGTTAATTAAGATGAGATTTAATTCTTCTGCTATTGATCCAATCTATGGAAAGAAGGATGATGCAAGTATTCTAGTTATTGATGTTTGATATATTGTTTAAAATATTAATTGTTACTATTGAACTTTGTTAAGAAGAGGTACCTAAATGTTAAGGTTATATTTAGAAAATGAAATTATAGAATTATCAAATAATTTAGAGACCATTTGGGTATCTGTGCTTGATAAATATGAGAAGTTATTTGAATATTTATCAAATGAAGAACGAGTAGAATTGATTAAAGAAGATTTAATCATAAATGAGTCAGTTCTAAATATTGATAAAAAAGGATTTGAGTTAATTTGTTTACAACATCCTGTTTCATATGACTTAAGAAGAATTATTAGTGTAATAAAAATATCAACTGACATTGAACGTATTGGGGATAGAATTGTTGAAATTTTAAAAAATCTACAGATTATTCAAAATAATGAAAATTTGAAGAAAATTATTTCAGAAATAAAAATACTTCATGAAGTTATCGGACAGCATATGAATAGGGCTATATCTTGTTATAGAGAGGAACAATCTGGATGTTTAGATATGGTTGTTATACAAAAACAGAATGAGATAGAAGAGCTTAGTATAAATATTGAAAAGAAAATAATGAATTACATATTTGAAGATGATGGGAATGTTTCTGAAGTAATTGGTGCTTTAGATATTATTCATCACCTTGATAAAATTGCTCATACTACGCAAGCAATTTATAAATGGATAATGTATAGAAAATATGGGAACATAAATTAGAAAGAAAAATATATGAAAACAATTATTGATAATTTTGTTGATAGAGTAATTGAATACGGAATGTATAATGAAATTGACAAAATATATGTGAAAAATAGAGTATTAGCGTTAATAGGTGAGGAGGGAACTGATCGCATTTCCGATGAAAATGACCTGAAACAAATAAAAGATTACTTAGTGGAAATCGCCTTAAAAAACGGTAAAATTAAAGATTTAATCGAGGAAAAGGAATGTTTAGGAGCAGAGTTAATGAATTTCATAGTTCCTTTACCTAGTCGATTAAATGATATTTTTTGGAGTTCATATGATATATCACCTCAAGAAGCAGTTGAAGAATTTTATAAGTTAAGTAAAGATAGTGATTATATTAAAACTTCTGCTATTGCTAAGAATATTGAGTTTAGAGCATCAACTAAATATGGAGAGCTAGAGATTACGATAAATTTGTCAAAACCCGAAAAAGATCCAAAAACAATTGCTGCTGAAAAATTAGTAAAAGCAACTAATTATCCCAAATGTTTACTATGTATGGAAAATGAAGGATATCAGGGGCGAATAAATTATCCAGCACGTTCGAATCATAGAATTATTCGGTTGAAACTTGGTGACGAAGTATGGGGATTCCAGTATTCTCCCTACTCATACTTTAATGAGCATGCGATATTTTTGAATAGTCAACATGTACCAATGGCTATTACCTCTAAAACATTTGAACAATTATTGGAGATTGTTGATATTTTGCCAGGATATTTTGCTGGTTCAAATTCTGATCTTCCTATCTCAGGAGGCTCCATTCTTAGTCATAACCACTATCAGGGAGGGAAATATATTTTCCCAATGGAAAAAGCAAAATTTGAGAGTGAATTTCGTTTTAAAGACTTTGAGGATATTAATGCTGGTATTGTAAAATGGCCAATGTCAGTAATTAGGTTACAAAGTGAAAATAAAAATCGCTTGTTAGATTTAGCTACTAAAATTCTAAATAAGTGGAGAGAATATTCAGATTTAGAAGTAGACATCATTGCTATGACTGAAGATGTCCCACACCATACGGTGACTCCTATTGCTCGTAAAGTGGACGGGAGATATGAATTAGATATTGTTCTAAGAGATAATCATACTACTGAACAATACCCAGATGGTGTTTTCCATCCTCATCAAGATGTACAACATATTAAAAAGGAAAATATCGGATTAATCGAAGTGATGGGACTTGCGATATTACCACCTCGTTTGAAACCAGAGTTAGAAGAAGTTGGAAAATATCTTTTAGGAGAGGAAAACGCAATTGCGGATTATCATTTAGAATGGGCCGACCAATTGAAAGAAAAATATCCTAACATTAAAAAAGAAGAGGTTAATAGCGTAGTTCAACACGAAGTAGGACAAGCATTTGCGAGAGTCCTAGAAGATGCAGGTGTTTATAAGAATACTTCATCTGGACATGAAGCGTTTATGAGATTTGTTAAGTCGGTTGGAATTAATTAGGAGGAAACCCAAATGGCAATATTGGTAACAGGCGGAGCTGGTTATATTGGTAGCCATACCGTAGTAGAATTACTAAATTTAGGAAAGGAAGTTATCATTGTCGACAACCTTTCGAATTCTAGCATCTTGGTGCTAGACCGTATTGAAGCAATTACAGGAATACGTCCTGTGTTTTACGAATTAGATGTTTGTGATAAACAAGCATTGAGAAAGGTATTTGAACAAGAATCGATTGATGCTGCAATTCATTTTGCAGGTTATAAAGCTGTCGGAGAATCCGTGCAAAAGCCTGTGATGTACTACAAAAATAATATTATGAGTACATTGGCACTTGTTGAAGTGATGTCAGAATTTAATGTTAAAAAGATTGTCTTTTCTTCAAGTGCGACTGTATATGGAATTAACAATCAGTCACCTCTAATTGAGACGATGCAAACAAGTGCGACAAATCCTTATGGGTATACGAAAGTGATGCTTGAGCAAATTTTAAAAGATGTTCATGTGGCAGATTCAGAATGGAGTATTGCGTTGCTTCGTTATTTCAATCCAATTGGTGCTCATGAGTCTGGGCTTATTGGGGAAGATCCCTCAGGAATTCCTAACAACTTGATGCCTTATATTGCACAAGTAGCGGTAGGTAAGCTGTCAGAGCTAAGTGTGTTCGGAAATGATTATGATACGCTTGATGGTACTGGTGTGCGTGATTATATCCATGTAGTAGATTTAGCAATAGGACATATAAAAGCTTTAGAAAAAGTATCTGAAAAAACAGATGTTTATATCTATAACCTAGGCTCGGGAGAAGGCACTAGTGTATTACAACTTGTAAATACATTTGAAAGTGTTAATAAGATCCCTATTCCTTATAAAATAGTTCCAAGACGTTCAGGAGACGTTGCAACTTGTTATGCAAATGCAGACAAAGCATATAAGGAATTAAATTGGAGAACAACAAAATCGATTGAAGACATGTGTAGAGATACATGGAATTGGCAATCAAAAAATCCCAATGGCTATAATTGATGATACTGTCTATATGAGTGCTGTATTTTGGAAAAATTACTTAACCTTTTAATGAAATGTATATTTAATGAAAGATAAATTAAAAAAAATGTTTGACAGCGCTTGACAAAGGAAACGGTTTCATTGTATAATGTAAACATGATGACACCGATGTCAAATATAAAAAAGAAGGTCTTTATATGAAAAACTTAACAAAAATTAAGTTCAAAGAGAATGGGGAATTTAATCATTTCCCTGGGAATACAGTTGTAGCAAATCTTTATACTAAACAAGATTTGATGGAAGTTGTTGATATTATTCAATCACGTTATAGAGAATTACCATTTATCGATAAGTTCACTTTAACTCCAAGGAATTCTATTCACATGACTGTAATTGAATTGTTGTGCCATGAAAATCGTGAAACGGAGTTTTGGAGCAGTAATCTTCCTCTAGATACACCTTTACAGGAAATACATGATTACTTTGCTAAACAACTTGAAATTTTTCCATTGTTGGATGAAGAAATTCATATGCGTGTAACTGAAATGGGAAAACAAAACATATTAGTTGAACCTGCAGATGAAGCTTCTGCAAAGAGATTAGAAGAAATTCGTACTTATGTCTCAGAAAAAGCAGGTGTTCGTTTCCCTAATCATGATAGATATCAATTCCATATTTCAATTGGGTATCTTCGAATTCCTTTAACCGAAGAGGAGGAAGAAGAGTTTACTAAAGTCAGAGCAGAATTAACTGAAATTTTATTAGAGAAGATTCCAACTATTACTGTAAACCGTATTGACTATACTGTATTTGAAGATATGAGACAATTTGTTCCATATCACGAAAAATTTAAATAAAATAATAAAAAAGGAGAACTTATCATGAAAAAAATGAAAGTTTGGTCTACTGTACTTGCAACGGGAGTTGCTCTTACTACACTTGCTGCTTGCTCTGGAGGTTCAAATTCTACGACTGCTTCTTCATCTGAAGAAAAAGCTGATAAAAGTCAAGAATTAGTAATCTATTCGAACTCAGTCTCAAATGGTCGTGGTGATTGGCTAACTGCTAAAGCAAAAGAAGCTGGTTTTAATATCAAAATGGTTGATATCCCTGGCGCTCAATTAGCAGACCGTGTTATTGCTGAGAAGAATAATGCAGTTGCAGATATGGTATTTGGAATTGGTGCTGTTGATTCAAATAAAATTAGAGATCAAAAATTACTAGTACAGTACAAGCCTAAATGGTTAGATAAAATTGATCAATCTTTATCAGATAAAGATAATTATTATAATCCTGTGATTGTTCAACCATTAGTTTTAATTGGGGCGCCTGATGTAAAAGAAATGCCTAAAGATTGGACAGAATTAGGTAGTAAGTATAAAGGTAAATATTCAATTTCTGGTCTTCAAGGTGGTACAGGACGTGCAATTCTAGCAAGTATCTTAGTTCGATACCTTGATGATAAAGGTGAATTAGGTGTTTCCGAAAAAGGTTGGGAAGTAGCAAAAGAATATTTGAAAAATGCATACACTCTTCAAAAGGGAGAAAGTTCAATTGTTAAGATGTTAGACAAAGAAGATCCAATACAATATGGAATGATGTGGGGTTCTGGTGCATTAGTTGGACAAAAAGAACAAAATGTTGTTTTCAAAGTTATGACTCCTGAGATCGGTGTACCATTTGTAACTGAACAAACTATGGTTTTAAGCACTAGTAAAAAACAAGCGTTAGCTAAAGAATTTATTGATTGGTTTGGTCAATCAGAAATTCAAGTAGAATATAGTAAGAACTTTGGATCTATTCCTGCAAATAAAGATGCCCTCAAAGATCTACCAGAAGATACTAAGAAATTTGTTGATCAAGTGAAACCACAAAATATTGACTGGGAAGCTGTTGGAAAGCATTTGGATGAATGGGTAGAAAAAGCTGAATTAGAATACGTACAATAAGAAATAAGAGTTAATTTTTATGTCCAAGTCTCTCTATTATTTCTAAATTTATGGAAGAAATAAAGAGAGGCTTTTGGTTTTAGTGATAGAGGGAGTTAGTGAGATGATTAAATTTGATAATATTCAAATTAAATATGGTGATTTTGTTGCAATTGATAATCTGAATTTAGATATACATGAAGGGGAATTCTTTACTTTTCTTGGGCCTTCAGGATGTGGTAAATCAACTACTTTGAGAGCTTTGGTAGGTTTTCTAAATCCATCATCAGGAAGTATTGAAGTTAATGGAACAGATGTCACTCATTTGGAACCTGAAAAGCGTGGAATTGGTATTGTATTTCAATCTTATGCGCTATTTCCAACTATGACTGTTTTTGATAATATTGCATTTGGTTTAAAAGTTAAGAAGGTAGCTCCAGATGTTATTAAAGCTAAAGTATCAGCAGTAGCAGCAAAAATTAAGATCTCTGATCAACAGTTACAGCGTAATGTATCAGAATTATCTGGGGGTCAACAACAAAGGGTAGCATTGGCTCGTGCTCTGGTTCTTGAACCTAAAATTCTTTGTCTAGATGAACCATTGTCAAACCTTGACGCAAAATTACGTGTAGATTTGAGAAAAGAGTTGAAAAGACTTCAAAAAGAGTTAGGTATTACTACTTTATATGTTACTCATGATCAAGAGGAAGCCTTGACTTTATCTGATAGAATTGCAGTCTTTAACAATGGATACATCGAACAGGTCGGTACACCAGTAGAAATTTATCATAATTCTCAAACTGAATTTGTATGTGATTTTATTGGAGATATTAATGTTTTGACTGATGAAACAGTCCACGAAGTATTATTGAAAAATACAAGCGTTTTCTTAGAGGATAAAAAAGGATACATTCGATTAGAGAAAGTTCGATTCAATCGTGAAACTGAACAAGATTTTATTCTAAAAGGGACAATTATTGATGTTGAGTTTTCTGGAGTTACAATTCACTATACAATAAAAGTTTCTGAAAGTCAGATTCTTAATGTAACAAGTATTGATAGTCAGGCTGCTATTAGATCTGTCGGAGAAAGTGTGGAATTATTTATCACTCCATCAGACGTTCTGCAATTTTAAGGAGGTGCAGTATGCGTCATAAATTAAATTTAAAAGATTGGCTTATTCGTTTAGGGTTAATCTGGTTCTTAGTAACATTTATTATTTATCCAAACTTTGATCTAGTAGTGAATGTATTTGTAAAAGGAGGAGAATTTTCCCTTGATGCTGTACATCGTGTTCTAAAATCTCAGAGAGCACTTCAGAGTATTATGAACAGTTTTAAGTTAGCATTTTCACTCATTATTACAGTTAATATCGTAGGTATTCTTTGTGTTCTATTTACAGAGTACTTTGATATTAAAGGTGCTAAAATTTTAAAATTAGGTTATATGACTTCTTTAATTTATGGAGGAGTGGTTTTAGCGACTGGATATAAATTTGTCTATGGTCCTTATGGATTGATTACAAAATTTTTACAAAATGTTATCCCTTCTTTAGACTCTAACTGGTTTATTGGGTATGGTGCAGTCTTATTCATTATGACATTTTCAGGAACTGCTAATCATACATTGTTTTTAACAAATACAATTCGAAGCGTTGACTATCACACTATTGAGGCTGCTCGAAATATGGGAGCAAAACCATTTACTGTTTTCCGAAAAGTAGTGTTACCAACCTTAATTCCAACTCTATTTGCACTTACTATTATGGTTTTTCTTAGTGGTTTATCTGCAGTAGCAGCACCCATGATTGTTGGTGGTAAAGAATTTCAAACTATAAATCCAATGATTATTACATTTGCAGGGATGGGGAATTCTCGTGATTTAGCTGCCTTACTTGCAATTATTTTAGGTATTGCAACTACAATTTTGCTTACTATCATGAATAAGATAGAAAAAGGTGGAAATTATATTTCTATCTCTAAGACTAAAGCGCCTCTTAAAAAACAAAAAATTGCGTCTAAGCCTTGGAATATCATTGCTCACATTGTAGCATATGGATTGTTCACAGTTTTCATGCTTCCACTAATTTTTATAGTATTATACTCATTTACAGATCCAGTTGCAATTCAAACAGGTAACTTAACATTATCAAACTTTACTTTAGAAAATTATCGCTTATTCTTTAGTAATAGTGCGGCATTCTCTCCATTCTTGGTCAGCTTTATTTATTCTATTATTGCTGCGACAACAGCAACAATTCTCGCAGTTGTATTTGCTCGTGTTGTCAGAAAACATAAATCTCGTTTTGATTTCTTATTTGAATATGGTGCTCTACTTCCTTGGTTACTACCAAGTACACTTTTAGCAGTAAGTTTATTATTTACTTTTAATCAGCCACAATTTCTTGTCTTGAATCAGATTTTGGTAGGTGGTTTGGTAATTCTACTTATTGCATATATAGTTGTAAAAATCCCATTTTCTTATAGAATGGTACGTGCTATTTTATTTAGTGTTGATGATGAGATGGAAGATGCAGCAAGAAGTATGGGTGCTTCACCTTTTTATACTATGATGAAGGTTATCATTCCATTTATTTTACCGGTTGTTCTCTCTGTTATTGCTTTAAACTTTAACTCTTTATTAACTGACTTCGACTTATCTGTATTCCTTTACCATCCCCTAGCTCAACCATTAGGTATTACGATTCGATCTGCAGGTGATGAAACAGCAACATCTAATGCACAAGCTCTGGTATTTGTTTATACAATTGTTCTGATGATTGTTTCTGGAACTGTATTATACTTCACACAAAGACCGGGGCGTAAAGTAAGGAAATAATCATGACAGCCACTAGTCTTGGGTTATCACATATTGAAATAGTTGTCAGGATTGTTTTATCAGTAGTTATTGGTGGTGTAATTGGTTTAGAGAGAGGAAGTAAATCTCAACCAGCAGGTATTCGTACACATAGTATTGTTTGTCTGGCTGCATGTTTAATTATGATGACGAATGAATACGTATCTTATAAATTTGGTACAGGAGATCCTACACGCTTAGGTGCGCAGGTTATATCAGGTGTTGGTTTTCTTGGGGCTGGAACAATACTTATTACAGATAAAAAGAAAATAACTGGTTTAACAACTGCAGCCGGAATATGGGCTTCAGCTGGAATTGGATTAGCTATTGGAGTAGGTTTTTATGAGGGAGCTCTTTTAGTAGCCATTTCTGTTTGGGGTGTGATATCCATGTTCCAACCACTAAAAAAATATCTACGAAATCGTTCTAAAATGATTGAATTGTATATAGTGGTTAAATCTACAGAAGCCTATAATCGTGTATTGGTTTATTGTGCAGAAAATGGCATTAGAATGACTGATTCTAGAACTGCATTTGGAGATGTTAATTCTGACAGAATTGAATATTTTGATGTTCCAGACAAAAAAATCGCGTCATTTATTACTCTGGAATTATCAGGTAGATTTGAGCACCTTAAACTAATGGAAGAAATTGCTAATATTGTAGGTGTTATTTATGTCGAAGAAATTAGCTGAAATTTAGTAAACAAAGGGACAGATGTTTTTGTCCTTTTGTTTTTTAGATGTTTTAATCATCTAATTTTTGAGTAGATTTTTGCTCAGAGGTTTTTATGAAAGATTATAAAATCAATTTTGATTTAGGTAAAATAGAATATTTTGATAATAATTGTTTGATACAAGTATACAAATTTATTTCTTTTTATGATATTTGTGAAATGGTGTTTGCCTTTCATTTACCTCCTGATGAGTTGATAACAAATGTTATCTTTAAAGAAAAAATTAACTCTATGTTAAAATGTTACATTGACAGGCTATTATATGTTTTTATAAATCCTACACATTTTACTGAAAAAGTTAATCTACAATTTTATGGCAGTTTTTTCTCATATGAATTTATTTGTCGTGAAGTTGGAAACATTCTTAAAAATAAAGGTGTGAAATGCAATTTAAACTTTTTTGAAGGGAAAGAATATTTGTAAAATTAATTTTGTGAATTTGTGGATCTTAAATAATTTACTAAATTCTCTTGTTAAAAAAAATTAAATATTGTATAGTAATATTAGAATGTTCGTAATGGAGGACTGAAATGAAAAATATAAATGGGAAAAAGGTAACTATTTATGATATTGCACGTTTATCAGGTTTTTCTCCAAAAACAGTTTCACGAGTTATTAATGGTGGAGTAAATGTTAAAGAAGAAACTTATCAAGCGATTCAAAAAGTTATAGAGGAATTGTCGTATATTCCAAATGCGTATGCAAAAAATTTAACTAAAAAAGAAGCTATAAATATATTGATTTCTGTAAAAAAAATCGACTCTTTTCCTTTAATTTGGTTTCATACGCTGTTAGATAAAGTGTTACGGACGTGTAAAGAATTTGGTGTTAATGCTATAGTTGAGTACTTTGGAGAGGAGGATACAATTAGTAATTCAATTATATCAAGCACAGGTAGCCTAGTAGATGGTGTTATTGTTTTTTATGAAAGTGTAGATGATATCAGAATTCAGTATTTAAAGAAGAACCATATGCCTTTTCTTGTTTTCGGTGAATCTCAAACGTCTGGAGTAGTCTATGTATCTAATAATAATTTTCAAGCTACTTATGATATGATGAAAGCTGTAACTGAAGAAAAATTTAAAAATATGTGGTTGCTTATGGGAGGAGAATCCCATGTTAATAAGGATCGTGAAAGAGGTGTGCGTTCTTTTCTGAATGATAAAAATTACTTTATGGATTTAAAAGTCATTTATGGCTTATCTACAATTGATTCAGTTTATTCTTATGCAATGCAGCACTTGACTACCCAAAATTATCCGGACATTATTTTTGTTTCAGGAGATGAAAAGGTTCAGGGCTTGATTCGTGCGTGCTATGAGAAAGGAATTCTTATTCCAGATGATATTTCTATCATTGGATTTGATAATATTCCTATTTCTCAGTATTATACTCCAGCTTTGTCTACAATTGCTCCCAATTATGTTAAATTGGCTAAAGAAATGATAGAAGGTGTTTTAGCAATTATTAAAGGGGAAAGTGTCACATCTGTTGAAGTTTCTCCTAAATTTGTTAGGAGACAGAGTTTCTAGTATTGTTTAATTCTTGAAAATCCTAGTGGAAAAGATGGAGTGTTCTAAAATAAGTTCTGTTTAGCCTCCATTCAGTTTCTATTGAGTTGGATCCAATTTCTAACAAGTGGGACATGTTCATGTTCGATTTAAGGAAGACATGGTCACATTCGAATGATATTTTCAAAAAAATCGTAAAAAAGTCTTGACAAAGAAAAAACAAAGTATTAAAATAAGTTCAACAAATCAGAAAAGTAACTATTTTTGATCTTCAGGGAGCCTGTGGTGGTTGTGAATAGGTGGTTGGAAGTAGTGAAAGTGGGCTGATTTTGAAAATGAATTTGAAACAATGAAAATTCGGTGCGCACACCTTACAGTGCAGCTTGTTGTTAGACAAGGCAGAGATGTAAAGGAGATAGTTCCTTTATAATTGAGGTGGCACCGCGTTACCAACGCCCTCACATGGAAGTAGATTCCGTGTGTGGGCTTTTTTCTATCCGTCATTTTGTTTATCTTTTATTAGGGCCTTAAGTCGCTTTGATGAACTTGAGTTCTATCTACAGCTCCTTGCCTACTACTAAAAGCAAACAAAAAGGCCGGACTAATACGAAAAAAGCTAGTAATACTCAATGAAAATCAAAGAGCAAACTAAGAAACTAGCC
>NZ_VMLT01000034.1:0-32615 GCF_013276815.1 Streptococcus sp. 1055
AAAGCGCATAGTATCAAGGTTCTATAAAGCCTTGATACTATGCGCTTTTGTGCTTTGACAGTTTTTTGTATAGTTTTTGTCCAAGATTTCTAAATCATCTGATTAAATTCCTATTTTCCCCTATCATTGTCCCTGTTTTTTCGAAAATGGAAGGAGTATAATAAATCTATCAATAAAATGATAGGAGGAACTTTATGGGTCATATTTTCTTTTTTCTAAGTGTCTTTTTGGCAGGGATTCTATCCTTCTTTTCTCCTTGTATCTTACCTTTGTTACCGGTCTATACAGGAGTGTTACTAGATGATAAGGATGGTGCTCAGGCTTCTAGCGGCAAATTTTCAATCTCAGTTACTAGTTTATTACGAACTCTGGCCTTTATAGCAGGAATTTCCTTTATATTTATTTTGTTGGGCTATGGAGCTGGTTTTTTAGGCGATTTGCTTTATGCTTCTTGGTTCCAATATCTTACTGGGGCAATTATTATCCTTCTTGGTTTGCACCAAATGGAGATTCTACACTTTAAGGGGCTTTATAAGGAAAAGAGGTTACAACTGCAAGGACAGGAGCAAAATGGTAAGGGCTATAGTCAGGCATTTTTATTGGGCTTGACCTTTAGTTTTGCTTGGACGCCATGTGTGGGTCCGGTTCTTGGGTCTGTTTTGGCTCTGGCGGCTTCAGGTGGTTCAGGAGCTTGGCAGGGAGCTGGTCTCATGTTGGTGTATACACTGGGCTTGGCGCTACCATTCTTGCTTCTAGCTCTGACCTCTAGTTATGTTTTGAAACATTTCCGAAAACTTCATCCCTATCTCGGAATCCTCAAAAAAGTGGGTGGTTTTCTCATTATTGTGATGGGACTCTTGGTTCTGTTTGGAAATGCTTCAATTTTAAGTCAATTATTTGAATAAAATGGAAAGGAATATCAATATGAAAAAATGGCAAACATGTGTTCTTGGAGCAGGTTCGCTCCTTTGTTTGACGGCTTGTTCAGGCAAGTCCATGACTAGTGAACACCAAACGAAAGATGAAATGAAGACGGAGCAGACAGCTAGTAAAACAAGCGCAGCTAAAGGGAAAGAGGTGGCTGATTTTGAATTGATGGGAGTAGATGGCAAGACCTACCGCTTGTCTGATTACAAGGGCAAGAAAGTCTATCTCAAATTCTGGGCTTCTTGGTGTTCCATCTGTCTGGCTAGTCTTCCAGATACGGATGAAATCGCTAAAGATGCTGGTGACGATTATGTGGTCTTGACAGTAGTGTCACCAGGACATAAGGGGGAGCAATCTGAAGCGGACTTTAAGAATTGGTATAAGGGATTGGATTATAAAAATTTCCCAGTCCTAGTTGACCCATCAGGCAAACTTTTGGAAACTTATGGCGTTCGCTCTTACCCAACTCAAGCCTTTATAGATGGTGAAGGAAAATTGGTCAAAACGCAACCAGGTTTCATGGAAAAAGATGCAATTTTACAAACTTTGAAGGAATTAGCCTAGGAGGTGTCCTATGAATGATAAGTTAAAAATCATCATGTTGCTAGGAGTATTTTTCCTAGCCATAACCGGTTTCTATTTTCTATTGATGCGAAATGCAGGGCAGACAGATGCCTCGCAAATTGAGAAAGCGGCAGTCAGCCAAGGAGGAAAAACAGTGAAAAAAACAGAAGTTAGTAAAGATGCAGATTTGCACGAAATTTATCTAGCTGGTGGTTGTTTCTGGGGAGTTGAGGAGTATTTTTCTCGAGTTCCTGGGGTAACAGATTCCGTTTCAGGCTATGCAAATGGTAGAGGAGAAACAACCAAGTACGAATTGATTAACCAAACAGGTCATGCAGAAACCGTCCATGTCACCTATGATGCCAAGCAAATTTCTCTCAAGGAAATCCTGCTTCACTATTTCCGCATTATCAATCCAACCAGCAAAAATAAACAAGGAAATGATGTGGGGACCCAGTACCGTACTGGTGTTTATTACACAGATGACAAGGATTTGGAAGTGATTAACCAAGTCTTTGATGAGGTGGCTAAGAAATACGATCAACCTCTAGCAGTTGAAAAGGAAAACTTGAAGAATTTTGTGGTGGCTGAGGATTACCATCAAGACTATCTCAAGAAAAATCCAAATGGCTACTGCCATATCAATGTTAATCAGGCGGCCTATCCTGTCATTGATGCCAGCAAATATCCAAAACCAAGTGATGAGGAATTGAAAAAGACCCTGTCACCTGAGGAGTATGCAGTTACCCAGGAAAATCAAACAGAACGAGCTTTCTCAAACCGTTACTGGGATAAATTTGAATCCGGTATCTATGTGGATATAGCAACTGGGGAACCTCTCTTTTCATCAAAGGACAAGTTTGAGTCTGGTTGTGGCTGGCCTAGTTTTACCCAACCCATCAGTCCAGATGTTGTCACCTACAAGGAAGATAAGTCCTACAATATGACGCGTATGGAAGTGCGGAGCCGAGTAGGAGATTCTCACCTTGGGCATGTCTTTACGGATGGTCCACAGGACAAGGGCGGCTTACGTTACTGTATCAATAGCCTCTCTATCCGCTTTATTCCCAAAGACCAAATGGAAGAAAAAGGCTACGCTTATTTACTAGATTATGTTGATTAATACTCTTCGAAAATCGCTTTAAACCACGTCAGCGTCGCCTTACCGTGGGTAGGGTTGAGACGGAGCAAAAACTCAATTTGAGGAGAAAATAAAGCAAATTTTCTAACAATAAAACACATAATATCAAGGATTTTTAATACCTGATACTATGCGTTCTCTAATTTAAAAGACTTTTTGCCCAGTCTCTCTATCCACAACCTCAAAGCGGTACTTTGAGCAACCTGTGGCTAGCTTCCTAGTTTACTTTTTGATTTTCATTGAGTATAAGAAGTCTTTCCTAAGCAGTGAGAGGAGAATTTTGCTATACTGATACTAGTAAGTGGTAAAGGAGAGAAGCATGACCTATACAATCTTAATCGTAGAAGATGAATATCTGGTAAGACAGGGCTTGACCAAGTTGGTCAATGTAGCAGCCTACGATATGGAAATCATCGGTCAGGCTGAAAATGGAAGGCAGGCTTGGGAATTGATCCAAAAACAGGTGCCAGATATCATTTTAACCGATATCAACATGCCTCAGCTAAATGGCATCCAGTTGGCCAGTCTGGTTCGGGAAACCTATCCTCAGGTTCATCTAGTTTTTTTGACAGGCTACGATGATTTTGATTATGCCTTGTCTGCTGTCAAACTCGGTGTGGATGACTACCTGCTCAAGCCCTTTTCTCGTCAGGATATTGAGGAAATGTTGGGGAAAATCAAGCAAAAACTAGATAAGGAAGAGAAGGAAGAGCAGTTACAAGATTTATTGGCCGATAAGTTTGAAGGAAACATGGCCCAGAAAATCCAGTCCCATCTGGCTGATAGCCAGTTTAGTTTAAAGTCTTTGGCCAGTGACTTAGGCTTTAGTCCAACTTATCTGAGTTCTTTGATTAAGAAAGAGTTGGGCCTGCCTTTTCAGGATTATCTGGTGAGAGAACGTGTCAAACAAGCCAAGCTCTTGCTTCTGACCACAGATTTAAAGATTTATGAGATAGCCGAAAAGGTTGGTTTTGAAGATATGAACTATTTTACCCAACGTTTTAAGCAGATTGCAGGTGTGACACCTCGTCAGTTTAAGAAGGGAGAAGACCGATGAAGCGTTCTTCTCTTTTAGTTAGAATGGTTATTTCCATCTTTCTGGTCTTTCTCATTCTCCTAGCTCTGGTTGGAACTTTCTACTATCAATCTAGTTCTTCAGCCATTGAGGCCACCATTGAGGGCAACAGCCAAACGACCATCAGCCAGACTAGCCACTTTATTCAGTCTTATATTAAAAAATTAGAAACCACCTCGACCGGTTTGACCCAGCAGACGGATGTCCTAGCCTATGCTGAGAATCCCAGTCAAGATAAGGTCAAGGGAATCCGAGATCTATTTTTGACCATCTTAAAGGCAGACCAGGACTTGAAAGCAGTGGTTTTGGTGACCAAATCTGGTCAGGTCATTTCTACAGATGACAGTGTGCAGATGAAAACTTCATCTGATATGATGGCTGAGGATTGGTACCAAAAGGCCATTCATCAGGGAGCCATGCCTATTTTGACTCCAGCTCGTAAATCAGATAGTCAATGGGTCATTTCTGTCACTCAAGAACTTCTTGATGCAAAGGGAGCTAATCTGGGCGTGCTTCGTTTGGATATTTCTTATGAAACTCTGGAAGCCTATCTTAACCAACTTCAGTTGGGGCAGCAGGGCTTTGCCTTTATCATCAATGAAAATCATGAATTTGTCTACCATCCTCAACACACAGTTTATAGTTCGTCTAGCGAAATGGAGGCCATGAAATCCTACATCGAGACGGGTCAGGGCTATACGCTAGATCACCAATCCTACGTCAGTCAAGAAAAGATTGCAGGAACTGATTGGACGGTGCTTGGCGTGTCTTCGCTGGAGAAGTTAGACCAGGTTCGGAGTCAACTCATGTGGACCTTGCTTGGGGCAAGTGTCACATCTCTTCTTGTCTGTCTCTTCTTGGTTTGGTTAAGTCTCAAACGCTGGATTGCTCCTTTAAGGGACTTGAGAGAAACCATGTTGGAAATTGCTTCTGGTGCTCAAAATCTTCGTGCCAAGGAAGTTGGTGCCTATGAACTGAGAGAAGTAACTCGCCAATTTAATGCCATGTTGGATCAGATTGATCAGTTGATGGTAGCTATTCGTAGCCAGGAAGAAACGACCCGTCAGTACCAACTTCAAGCCCTATCAAGCCAGATTAACCCCCATTTCCTCTATAATACCTTGGATACCATCATCTGGATGGCTGAATTTCAGGATAGTCAGCGAGTGGTTCAGGTGACCAAGTCCTTGGCGACCTATTTCCGCTTGGCACTCAATCAAGGTAAGGACTTGATTTGCCTGTCTGATGAAATCAATCATGTCCGCCAGTATCTCTTTATCCAGAAACAACGCTATGGAGATAAGCTGGAATACGAGATTGCTGAAAATCCTGCCTTTGATAACCTAGTCTTGCCCAAGTTGGTTTTGCAACCTCTGGTGGAAAATGCTCTTTACCATGGCATCAAGGAGAAGGAAGGTCAGGGACATATTAGAGTTTCTGTCCAGAAACAGGATACAGGCTTGGTCATCCGCATTGAGGATGATGGAGTTGGCTTCCAAGATGCTGGTGATAGTAGTCAAAGTCAACTCAAACGTGGGGGAGTTGGTCTTCAAAATGTCGATCAGCGTCTCAAACTTCATTTTGGAGAACATTACCAGATGAAGATTGATTCTGCACCCGACAAAGGAACGACGGTTGAAATATACATAAATAGAATAGAAACTAGTTAACTCCCAGTCAATTCTGGGAGTTTTATGCGTAATTGGGCAAGCTTTCCAGGTCGTCTATCTTGCTAAAAACAAGAAAAAACGGTATGATAGATAGTGACAAAAGAGGTGGCAGAGATGAACGAGACACAGATTCAAAGAGAAACACGTCAGATAGTGAAAGATGTTTTAGAAAAGGCCAATTTGAAACAAGGCTCTATCTTTGTTTTGGGTCTTTCCTCTAGTGAAGTGATAGGTGGTCAGATTGGCAAGGAATCCAGCCAAGAAATTGGCGAAATCATTGTGAAGACCATCCTAGATCTCCTAGAAGAAAAAAGAATTCATCTAGCTGTTCAAGGCTGTGAGCATGTCAATCGGGTTCTCGTCGTTGAACGTCAGGTGGCAGAGCAGTTTGGTCTGGAAATCGTCAGTGTCCTTCCTACTCTCCATGCAGGAGGTTCAGGTCAATTGGCAGCCTTTAAGTTTATGCAAGATCCAGTTGAGGTTGAATTTATCAAGGCTCATGCTGGATTGGATATCGGAGATACTGCAATTGGTATGCATGTCAAGCATGTTCAGGTTCCGATTCGCCCTCTTTTGAGAGAGATTGGTCATGCCCATGTAACGGCGCTGGCTAGTCGTCCAAAATTAATCGGAGGTGCGCGTGCGCACTATCCGCAAGATTCTATCAGAAAGTCGTGAGAATAAATAAAGGAGATGAAAGTGTTTAAAAAAGACCGTTTTTCAATTCGTAAGATTAAGGGAGTTGTAGGTTCTGTATTTCTTGGAAGCCTTTTGATGGCTCCTTCTGTAGTGGACGCAGCCACCTATCACTATGTAGATAAAGAGGTTATTTCACAAGAAGCTAAAGATTTAATTCAGACAGGAAAGCCTGATGGAAATGAACTTGTTTATGGTTTGGTGTATCAAAAAAATCAGCTGCCACAAACAGGGACAGAAGCATCTGTTTTGACAGCTTTTGGTTTGCTGACTGTTGGGAGCTTGCTTTTAATCTACAAGAGAAAGAAAATTGCCAGCGTCTTTCTAGTTGGAGCTATGGGATTGGTAGTCCTTCCTAGTGCAGGAGCTGTAGATCCAGTTGCTACTCTAGCACCGGCTAGTCGAGAGGGTGTTGTTGAAATGGAGGGTTATCGCTATGTTGGTTATCTATCAGGTGACATCCTCAAAACGCTTGGCTTGGACACTGTTTTAGAAGAAGACTCAGCTAAACCTGAAGAGGTAACTGTGGTCGAAGTTGAGAATCCCCAAGTAACAACAAATCAGGAGCAAGATAAGCCAGAAAACCGAGCAGTAGAGACAGAGGAAGCTCCTAAAACAGAAGAAAATCCAAAGGAAGAACAAGAACCAAAATCGGAGGTAAAACCTACTGACGAAACCCTTCCTAAAGTAGAAGAGGGGAAAGAAGATTCAGCAGAACCAGCACCAGTCAAATCGGAAAGTCAACCATCAGACAAACCAGCTGAGGAATCAAAAGTTGCAACTCCAGTAGAACAACCAAAAGTCCCAGAACACCCCGTGCAACCTACACAACCGGAGCAGCCAAGGATACCAAAAGAATCATCACAACCAGAAGATCCTAAAGAGGATAAGGTATCGGAAGAGACACCGAAACAAGAAGATGCACAGTCAGCAGTAGTAGAAACAAAAGATGAGGCTGCTAATCAACCTGTTGAAGAACCAAAAGTTGCAACGCCTGCTGTAGAAAAACAAACGGAACCAACAGAGGAACCAACAGAGGAACCAAAAGTTGAACAAGCAGGTGAACCAGTCGCGCCAAGTGAAGGCGAAAAGGCACCAGTCGCGCCAGAAAAGCAACCAGAAGCTTCTAAAGAAGAGAAGACTGCGGAAGAAATACCGAAACAAGAAGAACAACCAGTAGAAGCTCAAGTTGAACCAGAAAGTCAACCAACAGAAACTTCACCAGCTGCTCAACCAGCAGAACATCAGAATGAAGAAACAAAAGAAGAACAGCCAGCAGTAGAACATAAAACAACTCCTGAAGAAGGTGTGTTAAATGTAATAGAGGTTAAGTCTGAAGTTATAGTAACTAAAGAGCCTGTGCCTTTTAAGACAGTTGAGCAAGATGATGAGAACCTCGCTAAGGGAAAAACAAGGGTTATTCGAGAAGGTGTTGCTGGCGAACGCACTATTTTAACTGAAGTCACTACTACTGATGGTAGACAGTCCAGTAAAGTACTAGAGGATACAATAACAACCAATCCAGTAGATGAAATAAAGGGTGTTGGTACTAAAGAACCAGTTGATAAAAGTGAGTTAAAGAATCAAATTGATAAAGCTAGTTCAGTTTCTCCTACTGATTATTCTACAGCAAGTTACAATGCTCTTGGATCTGTTTTAGAAGCTGCAAAAGGTGTATATGCTTCTGACTCTGTAAAACAACCTGAAGTAGATAGCGAGACAGCTAAACTTAAAGATGCTATCGACGCTCTTACTGTTGATAAAACAGACTTAAACAAAACTATCGAAGATGCGAAATCAAAAACTAAAGAGCACTACAGTGATGCATCTTGGACAAACCTTCAAAATGTATTAGCCGAAGCGAAAAAAGTTACAAGCAAACCAGAAGCAAAACAAAGCGAAGTAAATCACATTGACGAAAAACTTAAAGCCGCTATTGCTGGATTAAATACAGATAAGACTGAACTTGAAAAACAACTTGCTGATGCTCAGTCTAAGACTGCTACTGACTACAGTACTGTATCTTGGAACACTCTAGAAGAATCGAAAAATGCCGCTCAAACTGTAAAAGATAAGGCTACCTCTACTCAAGCTCAAATCGACGAAGCTACTAAAAAACTTAAAGCTGCTATTGACGCTCTAAGCGTTGATAAAACAGACTTAAACAAAACTATCTCTGATGCGAAATCAAAAACTAAAGAACACTACAGCGATGCAACTTGGGCAAATCTTCAAACTGTACTAGCTGAAGCTGAAAAAGTTACAAGCAACCCAGCAACAAAACAAAGCGAAGTAAATCACATTGACGAAAAACTGAAAGCTGCTATCGCTGGTTTAAATACAGATAAGACTGAACTTGAAAAACAACTTGCTGATGTTAAGTCTAAAACTGCAGCGGACTACAGCACTACATCTTGGAATGCTCTAGAAGAATCGAAAAATGTCGCTCAAACTGTAAAAGACAACAATAAGGCTACTCAAGCTCAAATCGACGAAGCTGCTAAAAAACTGAAAGCGGCTATCACTGATTTAACTACAGATAAGACTGAACTTGAAAAACAACTTGCTGATGCTCAGTCTAAGACTGCTACTGACTACAGTACTGTATCTTGGAGCGCTCTAGAAGAGGCAAAAAATGCCGCTCAAGCTGTAGAAGATAACGCTACTGCTACTCAGGCTCAAATCGATGATGCTGCTAAAAAACTGAAATCTGCTATCGATGCTCTTACTGTTGATAAAACAAAATTACAAGAACAAATAAAAGATGCAGAAATTAAACGAGAAGCTGACTATAGCCCTAATACTTGGAATGAATTTAAAAAAGCTGAAATAAAAGCTAAAGAAATCAACAACCAAACTACTCCACTTCCTAAACAAAGTAAAATAGATGCGACTACTCAAGCTCTTCAAGACGCTATTAAAGCTCTTGCTGTAGATAAAACTGCATTACAAACGGCTATTAACACAGCTAACAGCAAACGTAAAGAAGAATACACTACTCAAACATGGAAATTTTTAGAAGACACTCTTACAGCAGCAAAATCTGTAAATACAGATAAAACTGCTACTCAAAGTAAAGTAGATGAAGCTACTAGAAGATTAGAAGAAGCTATCAAAAACTTAGTTCCATTATCTGCAAAACCAGTATTAACATTTGTAAATACTGATAAGAAAGTATTAGATAAAGAAGTAGTTGCTAAGTATTCTCTAGAAAATCCTACTAAAGCTAAAATCAAATCAATCACAGCTACCCTGAAAAAAGATGGACAAGTTGTTAAGACTGTGAATCTAACAGAAAATAATCTAAATGCGTTATTAGACAATGTAGAATACTTCAAAGAGTATACTCTATCTACTACTATGGTTTATGATAGAGGTAATGGTCAAGAAGAAACTGAAACATTAGAAGATCAACCAATTCAATTAGATCTTAAAAAAGTTGAAATTAAAAATATTAAAGAAACAAGTCTAATAAGTGTTGACGATGAAGGTGTTGAAACTGACTCAAGTTTACTTTCAGAAAAACCAACGAATGTTGCTCCACTTTATCTACGAGTTACAACTCACGATAACAAAGTGACAAGACTTTCTGTTGATAAAGTTGAAGAAGTAGTTAAAGATGGAAAAACATTATACAAAGTTACTGCCAAAGCACCAGACTTAGTTCAACGTAATGCTGATAACACACTTAGCGAAGAGTATGTTCATTACTTTGAAAAACAAAAAGCAAAAGAAGGTAATGTTTACTACAACTTCAATGAGCTTGTAAAAGATATGCAAGCTAACCCAACGGGTGAGTTTAAACTTGGGGCAGACTTGAATGCAGCAAATGTAAAAGGGAATGGTAAATCTTACGTAACTTCAACATTCAAAGGTAAATTACTAAGTAATGATGGCGGTAGATTTACAATTCATAACCTTGAACGTCCACTATTTGCTAGAGTTGAAAATGCGCATGTGCATGATATTAATCTTGGTAATGTTAATATTAACTTGTCAGGAGAAAATAAAGTGGCTCCCCTTGGTGAGATGTTCAAAAAATCAACCATTGAAAATATTAAAGTAACCGGTAATGTAGTAGGAAACAATGACGTTACAGGTATGGTTAACAAACTGGATGAAGCAGATATGCGTAATGTTGCCTTCGTTGGAAATATTACAAGTGTCGGCAATAAAGGCTGGTGGTCTGGTGGACTTGTCAGTGAAAGCTGGAGAAGTAATACGGATAGCGTTTATTTCGATGGAAATATTGTCGCTAATAATTCTAAGGTTGGTGGACTTGTCGCTAAGGTTAACCATGGTGGAAATCCATATGACTTCAAGCAACGTGGTCGATTGAAGAATTCATTTATTAAAGGTACGATGACTCTTAAAAACCATGGTCAAAGTGGTGGTTTGATTCATGAAAACTATGACTGGGGTTGGGTAGAAAATAACGTAAGTATGATGAAAGTAACCAATGGTGAAATCATGTACGGAGCAAGCTCAGTAGATACAGGGGATTCATACTTTGGATTTGATAACTTCAAGAATAACTTCTATGTAAAAGATGTTGCAACAGGTTTATCTTCATATAATAAATCTAAGCAAATTAAAGGTATTTCAGAAACAGATGCTCTAGCAAAATTTGCTAATATGGGTATTACTGCTCATGAGTATACGATTAATGATCCTGTAACAAATAAATTGAACCAGGTGAAACCAAAAGCTGATACTTACAAAGATACTCAAGATTATGATGCATCTCGTGAACTTGCCTACCGTAATATCGAAAAACTTCAACCGTTCTACAATAAAGAGTGGATCGTTAACCAAGGTAATAAGATTCCAACGGGATCAAACCTATTAACTAAAGAAGTATTATCTGTTACAGGTATGAAAGACGGTCGATTTGTAACTGATTTATCTGATGTTGATAAGATTATGATTCACTACGCGGATAGTACAAAAGAAGAAATGGGCGTTACATCTAAGGATTCTAAAGTAGCACAAGTTCGTGAATATAGTATTTCTGGATTAGATGATATTGTCTACACACCAAATATGGTTGATAAAGATAGAACTCAGTTAATTAGTGATATTAAAGCTAAATTGTCATCATTTGATCTAATTTCTCCTGAAGTAAGAGATATTATGGATAAACGTAATAGAGCTGAGGAAAACAGTGAGAATCATAAGAATAATTACATTAAAAATCTGTTCCTTGAAGAAAGTTTTGAAGAGGTTCGAGGAAATCTTGATAAACTTGTTAAAGCTTTAGTGGAAAATGAAGATCATCAGTTAAATAGAGACGATGCTGCTATGAAAGCTCTTCTTAAAAAAGTAGAAGATAATAAAGCTAAGATTATGATGGGTCTTACTTATCTAAATCGCTACTATGGATTCAAATATGATGAAAAGTCTATGAAGGATATTATGATGTTCAAACCGGACTTCTATGGTAAGAATGTTAGTGTCTTGGACTTCTTGATTAGAGTTGGTTCAAGAGAACACAATATTAAAGGTAACAGAACGTTAGAAGCTTATCGTGAAGTAATTGGTGGAACGATTGGTATCGGTGAGTTAAACGGTTTCTTAAACTATAATATGCGTTTATTCACAGAAGAAACTGACATCAATACTTGGTATAAAAAAGCTGTATCGAATACCAACTATATTGTTGAAAAACAATCTTCAAATCCATTATTTGCTGGCAAAAAATATCGTTTGTATGAAAACATTAATAATGGTGAGCATAGTAAATACATCTTACCATTATTGACCACGAAGAAAGCTCATATGTTCTTGATTTCTACGTATAACACATTAGCGTTTAGTTCGTTTGAGAAATATAATAAGAACACAGAAGCAGAACGTGAAGAGTTCAAAAAACAAATTGATTTACGTGCGCAAGAGCAAATCAATTACTTAGACTTCTGGTCTAGACTTGCTGCTGACAATGTACGTGATAGATTGCTCAAATCTGAAAATATGGTTCCATCAGCAATCTGGGATA
Organism: Streptococcus sp. 1055; assembly: GCF_013276815.1. Taxonomy (NCBI): domain Bacteria; kingdom Bacillati; phylum Bacillota; class Bacilli; order Lactobacillales; family Streptococcaceae; genus Streptococcus; species Streptococcus sp. 1055. The sequence continues at coordinate 12,069 of NZ_VMLT01000034.1, forward strand.
GTCAAGATGTTTGGGGATATGGTTGGTCAGATCGCATGGGTCACCATAAAAATGGTGATTATGCACCAGTTCGTGAGTTCTATGGACCTACAGGTAAATGGCATGGAAATAATGGTACGGGGGCATACGCATATATCTTTGATAATCCACAAAATTCAGAAGCGGTATACTATATCTTATCGAGCATGATTACAGATTTCGGTACATCTGCGTTTACGCATGAAACGACACACATTAATGACCGTATGGCATATTTAGGTGGATGGCGACACCGTGAAGGTACTGACGTAGAAGCGTTTGCTCAAGGTATGTTGCAATCACCGGCTGTGACAAGTTCAAATGGGGATTATGGTGCATTAGGTCTTAATATGGCTTATGAACGACCAAATGACGGTAAACAATGGTACAATTACAATCCTAGATTGTTAGACAGTCGTGAGAAGATTGACCATTACATGAAGAACTACAATGAAGCGCTTATGATGCTTGACCATTTAGAGGCTGATGCTGTTATCGCTAAAAACCAAGGAACTAACGACAAGTGGTTCAAGAAGATGGACAAAAAATGGCGTGAAAAAGCTGACCGAAATGGATTAGTTGGGCAACCACACCAATGGGACTTGCTTCGTAACTTGAATGACGAAGAGAATAAGAAGAAATTGACAAGTATTGATGACCTTGTAGATGGTAATTATGTAACGAAACATAATATGCCTGATAACAAATACTATCGCGCCGAAGGTTTTGATACGGCATATCAAACAGTAAGTATGATGGCTGGTATTTACGGTGGTAATACAAGTCAAAGTGCTGTTGGTTCTATCTCCTTCAAGCACAACACATTCCGTATGTGGGGTTATTTCGGGTACTTAAATGGTTTCCTAGGTTATGCTTCGAATAAATATAAACAAGAATCTCAAAAAGCGGGACATAAAGGTCTAGGTGATGACTTCATTATCGATAAAGTTTCTGGTGGTAAATTCAAATCACTTGAAGCTTGGAAGAAAGAATGGTATAAAGAAGTATACGATAAAGCTCAGAACGGTTTTGTTGAAATCGAAATCGATGGTGAGAAAATTTCGACTTACGCTAGACTTAAAGAATTATTCAACGAAGCTGTTGAAAAAGATTTGCAAGGGAATAAATTCGACAATACTGTTAGACTTAAAGAAAAAGTTTATAAACAACTTCTTCAAAAATCAGACGGATTCTCAGGAAAACTTTTTAAAGCATAGATTGTATTAAATAGATGAGTAAAAAGGTAGATCAGCTTTTGTCTGTATCTGCCTTTTTATGCTATACTTGAAATATGCATAGAAAAACAGTGATTGATTTTAGGGCTTTAGGGGAGAGATATACCTTTATCCAGCCTATTAAAGAGTTGAAAACGAGAAATGTAGAAGAAGTGGCAGACTTGCTGGCACAAGTGGAAAGCTACCAAGAGCAAGGTTATTATGTGGTGGGGTATGTCAGCTACGAGGCTGCACCTGCTTTTGAGGAAAAATTAGCAGTTCACAAGGATCCCCTACTGGGAGAGTACCTGCTTTACTTTACTGTTCATGATAGCGTAGAAACTTCCCCTATTCCTCTGACTTATGAGGATATTGATTTGCCCTCAAATTGGCAGGAAGTGACGTCTGCAGCAGACTATGAAAAGGCCATTGCCCAGATACACCATCACTTGAGGCAGGGAGACACCTATCAGGTCAACTACACCGTCCAACTCAAGCAAAAGTTAAGTGCCAATCCTTTTGCCATCTACAATCGTATGGTGGTAGAGCAGGAGGCGGGCTACAATGCCTATGTGGAACATGACGAGATGGCAGTGATTTCCATGAGCCCAGAGCTCTTTTTTGAGCAAAATGACCGCGAATTGACAACACGACCAATGAAGGGGACGACTCAGCGTGGCATGACTGACAAAGAAGACTTGGAGCAGGCCAGTTGGTTGGAACAGGATCCTAAAAATCGCTCTGAAAATATGATGATTGTGGACCTCTTGCGCAATGATATGAACCGTATTTCTGAAGTGGGGAGCGAGCACGTGGAGCGTCTGTGTCAGGTAGAGCAGTATTCAACGGTTTGGCAGATGACTTCGACCATCAAGAGTCAGTTGCGAGAGGATGTGGACCTTGTTGAAATCTTCCGCTCACTCTTTCCTTGTGGTTCCATAACGGGTGCACCGAAAATTGCGACAATGGAGATTATCAAGGACTTGGAGCCTCAACCGCGTGGAGTTTACTGCGGAACGATTGGTCTCTTGCTTCCAAATGGACGACGGATTTTCAATGTTGCCATTCGGACCATTCAACTGCATCAAGGGAAAGCCATCTATGGAGTTGGCGGAGGTATTACATGGGATAGCACCTGGGAATCTGAATACCGCGAGGTTCATCAAAAGGCAGCAGTTCTCTACCGTAAACAAGCTCGTTTTCAGCTGATTACGACTGGGAAAATCAGCCAGAAGAACCTGCTGTTTGAAGCACAACATCTGGAAAGGCTGAGAAAAGCTAGTCGCTATTTTGCTTCTCCTTTTGATGCAGAAGACTTGAAACAAAAGATAAAGGAAGAGTGTCAGGATTGTGATGTTAATCAAGATTACCGCTTGCGAATTAGCATTAGCAAGTCTGGAGAGATAGAAGTCAATCGTCAAGTATTAACACCTCTCAGTCGAACCTTCTGCTATGCCCAACTCTGTCTTCAGGAAGCCAATTTGCAACAAGCATTTACCTACTTCAAAACAAGCCACCGACCTCACTTGGGCCTAAGGAAGCAGGAAATTATTTACCATAATGCAGCTGGAGAGCTATTGGAAACCTCAATCGGAAATTTGGTTCTGAAAATTTCTGGGAGACTCTACACACCGCCTATCGAACTTGGAATCTTGCCAGGAATTTACCGTCAGCATTTGCTAGAAACAGGACAGCTAGAAGAGAAAGTCTTGACCTTGGCAGATTTAGCCCAAGCAGAAGCTATTTACGGCTGTAATGCAGTGAGAGGCTTGTATGAACTAAGCCTTGAGGAGAACTAGATGAAACTGATATTTTTGCACGGGTTAGGGCAGTCAGCAGAGTCTTGGAAAGAAGTTCGGAATCTACTGACAGATTATCCTTCTGAGGCTATTGAGTTATTTCCTTCAGGAGTTAGCAACTATCAACAAGCTAAAGAGCGAGTTTATCAACACCTAGCTCAAGAGATAGAACCTTTTGTTTTGATTGGATTGTCCTTAGGTGCTGCCCTGGCATTAGAACTATCTTGTTACGATTTACCAAATCTTCGAGCTTTGATTCTGTCAGGATGCCCGCTTAAATTGTCCGGTAATATCCTATTTTATCTTCAGTTGCTGATTTTTAAACTACTTCCCAAAAGAGTATTTGAAAAACAGGGAGCAGACAAGACTTTTATAATAGGTATTTCCAAAGAATTGAAGACACTTGATTTAACGGATATAGCAGGGAATTGCCCCTATCCAACCTTACTAATTTGTGGCAGCAAAGATAAACCGAATCTTAGTTCTATGAGAAGTCTTCATAAACTAATATCAGAATCCCAATTTCAGATTATCCCAGATGGCCCTCATGTCTTGAATAAGGAAAAACCAAAGGAGTTTGTAGAAAAGACCAGAAGTTTCCTTGAATTGCTGAAATAAGTTTGATAAAATAATATTGAAATCGATAACATCGTTAGAGGAGAAAGTAATGAACAAACGTCTATTTTTAAAAATGAGTCTGGTGACGTTGTCAATTTTAGCCTTGTTTTCACAACCTGTGTTAGCAGAGGAAAACATTCATTTTTCGAGTTGTAAGGAAGCTTGGGCGAATGGATACGCGGATATTCATGAGGGAGACCCCGGTTATTCTGCCAAGTTATACCGTGATCATGACGGTGTGGCTTGCGAATTAAAAAATGCCCCTAAGGGTGCTTTTAAAGCAAAACAAGAGACTACAACTCAAACTGATACAAGTTCATCAACAACAAGTGGTTGGGTTAAGCAGGACGGTGCTTGGTACTACTTTGATGGAAATGGAAATCCAGTGAAAAATGCTTGGCAGGGAAGCTATTACCTGAAATCAGACGGGAAAATGGCCCAGAGCGAATGGATTTATGATGATTCTTATCAGGCTTGGTATTACTTGAAATCAGATGGTTCGTATGCTTATAGTACATGGCAAGGAAATTACTATTTGAAATCAGATGGTAAGATGGCCAAAAGTGAATGGGTTTATGACTCTTCTTATCAAGCTTGGTATTATTTGACATCAGATGGATCTTATGCTTATAGTGCATGGCAAGGAAACTATTATTTGAAATCAGATGGTAAAATGGCTAAAGGTGAATGGGTTTATGACTCTTCTTACCAAACTTGGTATTATTTGACATCAGATGGATCTTATGCTTATAATACATGGCAAGGGAATTATTATCTAAAATCAGATGGTAAAATGGCTGTCAATGAATGGGTTGATGGTGGACGTTATTATGTTGGTGCGACTGGTTTGTGGAAAGCTAATTCAAAAGTAAGCAATAAAGGTTCTTATTATAGCCTTCAAGGAAAGTATGATGAAATCATAGTTGCCAATAAACATTATCCTATGTCTAAAGATTACTATCCAGGTGAAAATGCTACTGCAAAAGCAGCCTTTTTAAAACTGATTGCACAGATGCAGAAGGAAGGATACGCTATTAGCGATAATTATAGTGGCTTTAGAAGTTATGCAACTCAAGCACAATTATATCAAAGTTATGTGAACCAAGAGGGCCAGGCTGCTGCGGATCGTTATTCCGCCCGTCCTGGATATAGCGAACATCAGACAGGACTTGCTTTTGATGTGATTGGCACAGATGGTCAATTAGTTGAAGATGCTGGTGCGGCTCAATGGTTATTGGATTATGCACCAGACTATGGTTTTGTTGTTCGCTATCCCCGTGGAAAAGAGAGTGTCACAGGCTATATGCATGAGGAATGGCATTTACGTTACATTGGAAAAGAAGCAAAAGAGATTGCTGCAAGTGGTTTGACACTGGAGGAATATTATGGATTTGATGGTGGAGATTATCTGGATTAAAAATCTATATTAGCTAAATGCAAACCTTTGCATAAATGACTGAAATTTGTTATACTAGTACTGTAAGCATTTTCAATTACTAGACAATGAAAAAGGAGAGTATGATGAGTCAAAAGATTATTGGGATTGACCTTGGTGGAACTTCTATCAAATTTGCAATCTTAACAACAGCAGGAGAAATCCAAGGAAAATGGTCTATCAAGACTAACATTTTGGATGAGGGAAGTCATATCGTAGATGATATGATTGAGTCTATTCAACACCGTTTGGACTTGCTTGGATTGGTGGCAGCGGATTTCCAAGGTATTGGAATGGGGTCACCAGGTGTGGTTGACCGTGAAAAAGGGACTGTTATCGGTGCCTACAACCTCAACTGGAAAACTCTTCAACCAATTAAAGAAAAGATTGAAAAAGCCTTGGGTATTCCATTCTTCATCGATAATGATGCCAACGTGGCAGCTCTTGGTGAGCGCTGGATGGGTGCTGGAGATAATCAACCAGACGTTGTCTTTATGACACTTGGTACAGGTGTTGGTGGCGGTATCGTCGCAGAAGGCAAATTGCTTCACGGTGTGGCTGGTGCAGCAGGTGAGCTTGGTCACATCACTGTTGACTTTGATCAACCAATCGCATGTACTTGCGGTAAGAAAGGTTGCCTTGAGACAGTTGCTTCAGCAACAGGAATTGTCAACTTGACTCGTCGCTATGCGGATGAATACGAAGGCGATGCAGCCTTGAAACGCTTGATTGATAACGGAGAAGAAGTAACTGCTAAGACTGTCTTTGGTCTCGCAAAAGAAGGAGACGACCTTGCCTTGATCGTTTACCGTAACTTCTCACGTTACTTGGGAATCGCTTGTGCCAACATCGGTTCAATCCTCAACCCATCAACAATCGTCATCGGTGGTGGTGTGTCAGCTGCGGGAGAATTCCTTCTACAAGGTGTTCAAAAAGTCTATGACGAAAATAGTTTCCCACAAGTACGCACATCAACAAAATTGGCTCTTGCAACTCTAGGAAATGACGCTGGGGTTATCGGAGCAGCATCACTTGTATTGCAGTAAAATAATAAAAGAGGAAAAATGCTAACCTAGAGTTAGTAATGTTCCTCTTTTCTTTTTTATGCTATACTAGTTAGGAACTAAATGAGGTGAGAGTAAATGACAAAAGCAGATACGATTTTTAAAGAGAATATTGAACGAATCCTCAAAGACGGTGTCTTTTCTGAGCAGGCCCGTCCTAAGTACAAGGATGGAACTGTTGCTAACTCCAAGTACATAACTGGTGCTTTTGCCGAGTATGACTTGGCCAAAGGGGAATTCCCCATCACGACTTTGCGTCCAATTGCCATCAAATCCGCCATCAAGGAAGTGCTCTGGATTTACCAAGACCAGTCCAATAGCCTAGAGTTACTTAATGATAAGTACAATGTTCACTACTGGAATGACTGGGAAGTTGGAGACACGGGAACCATTGGTGAGCGCTATGGTGCCGTTGTTAAGAAACACGACATTATCAATAAGCTTCTCAAACAGTTGGAAACCAATCCTTGGAACCGCCGCAATATTATTTCGCTCTGGGATTACCAAGCTTTCGAAGAAACAGATGGGCTGCTCCCGTGCGCCTTTCAGACCATGTTTGATGTTCGGCGTGTTGATGGGGAAATCTATCTGGATGCGACCTTGACCCAGCGCTCCAATGATATGCTGGTGGCCCACCACATCAACGCTATGCAGTATGTGGCTTTGCAGATGATGATTGCCAAGCATTTTGGCTGGAAGGTTGGAAAGTTCTTCTACTTCATCAACAACCTCCATATCTATGACAATCAATTTGAACAAGCTCAGGAATTACTCCGTCGTGAACCGTCAAACTGCCAACCACGTTTGGTTTTGAATGTTCCTGATGGAACTAATTTCTTTGATATCAAAGCAGAAGATTTTGAATTGGTGGATTATGACCCTGTTAAGCCGCAGTTGAAGTTTGACCTAGCTATTTAAGGCTCTTCGAAAATCTCTTCAAACCACGTCAGCGTCGCTTCATCAACAACCTCAAAACCGTGTTTTGAGCTGACTTCGTCAGTCTTATCTACAATCTTAAAGTAGTGCTTTGAGCAACCTGCGGCTAGCTTCTTAGTTTGCTCTTTGATTTTCATTGAGTATAAAAGAATAGAAAAAGAAGTTGAGACAATAAATCCCAACTTCTTTTGTTTCTTAACGTGATACGCGGCGGCGAGCTGCTTTTTTACGGTTTTCTTCGATGAAAGCTGCTTTTTGCTCTTCTGGTTCGATTACTTTCTTTTTAAATGCGTATACTGCACCTGCAACGGCAGCGACAGTTCCTGCGACACCTGTTACAAGACCTTTAGCGAATCCTTTAGCCATGAGTCTTCCTCCTTTATCTTCTTAATCAGCCAGTCTCCTCAAGAGGTCACATTTTTCTGACTGACCTTTTTGTGTTATAATAATAGTAACGAAAAAATGGGAATTTTTCAAGGAAAAAAGATGAAAACAAAAATAATTGTGATTGTTGGGCCGACTGCTGTTGGAAAAACAGACCTTGCTATTGAAGTTGCAAAGTGTTTTAATGGCGAAGTGGTTAGTGGAGATAGCCAGCAAGTCTATCGAGGACTTGATATTGGAACGGCTAAGGCTAGTCCAGAAGAGCAGGCAGCTGTTCCTCATCATTTAATCGATGTTAGAGAGGTAACCGAGTCTTACTCGGCTTTTGATTTTGTTTCAGAAGCTAAGATGGCTATTGAGGATATTCACAGCCGTAGCAAGCTGGCCATTATCGCTGGTGGGACTGGACTTTATATCCAGAGCTTGCTAGAAGGTTACCACCTAGGTGGGGAGACTCCCCATGAGGAGATTTTGGCCTATCGGGCTAGCTTGGAGCCTTATACAGATGAGGAATTAGCTCATCTGGTGGAGCAAGCTGGCCTTGAGATTCCCCAGTTTAATCGTCGTCGTGCGATGCGTGCCTTGGAAATGGCCCATTTTGGTCAGGATTTGGAAAATCAAGAGACCTTGTATGAACCATTGATTATCTGCTTGGATGATGAGCGCAGTCAATTATATGAACGTATCAATCGCCGCGTGGATTTGATGTTTGAGGCTGGGCTTTTGGATGAGGCTAAGTGGCTCTTTGACCATTCCCCTAATGTACAGGCTGCTAAAGGAATTGGCTATAAGGAACTTTTTCCTTACTTCCGTGGAGAGCAGACCTTGGAGGAAGCTAGTGAGAGTCTCAAACAGGCTACTCGTCGTTTTGCCAAGCGTCAGTTGACCTGGTTCCGTAATCGCATGCAGGTCACCTTTTATCAGATTGGAGAAGCTGGTGTGCAAGACCGCATTTTAAGCCAGATAGAGGAGTTTTTAGATGATTGATACGGAGAAAAAAGAGGAGCGAGTCCTGCTCATTGGTGTGGAATTGCAGGGTATGGATAATTTTGACCTCTCCATGGAAGAATTGGCCAGTCTAGCCAAGACAGCTGGTGCTGTCGTAGTCGATAGTTACAGGCAAAAACGTGAAAAGTATGACTCCAAGACTTTCGTTGGCTCTGGTAAGTTAGAAGAGATTGCCCTCATGGTGGATGCCGAAGAAATTACCACTGTCATTGTCAACAACCGTTTGACACCAAGGCAAAATGTCAATCTAGAGGAAGTTCTGGGTGTTAAGGTCATTGACCGTATGCAGTTGATTTTGGATATCTTTGCCATGCGGGCTCGAAGCCACGAAGGCAGGCTCCAAGTTCACCTAGCCCAGCTAAAATATCTCTTGCCCCGCTTGGTTGGTCAGGGAATTATGCTCAGCCGTCAGGCAGGGGGAATTGGTTCCCGTGGACCTGGTGAAAGCCAGCTGGAGCTGAACCGTCGTAGCGTTCGCAACCAAATCACAGACATCGAGCGCCAGCTCAAGGTGGTTGAGAAAAATCGGGCGACTGTCAGAGAAAAACGTTTGGAGTCGAGTACCTTTAAGATTGGGTTGATTGGTTATACCAATGCTGGGAAGTCAACTATCATGAACACCTTGACCAGTAAGACCCAGTATGAGGCTGACGAGCTATTTGCGACTCTGGACGCGACGACTAAGAGTATCCATCTAGGAGGTAATCTACAGGTGACTTTAACTGATACCGTTGGCTTTATCCAAGATTTGCCGACAGAGTTGGTGTCCAGTTTCAAGTCGAGCTTGGAAGAAAGCAAGCATGTGGACCTTCTTGTTCATGTTATCGATGCCAGCAATCCTTACCATGAGGAACATGAAAAAACAGTTCTTTCCATCATGAAAGACCTGGACATGGAGGATATTCCTCGCCTGCCCCTTTATAATAAAGCGGATTTGGTGGAGGACTTTACACCTACCCAAACACCTTATGCCCTCATTTCTGCCAAGTCTGAGGATAGTCGTGAGAACTTGCAGGCTTTACTGCTAGAGAAAATCAAGGATATTTTTGAATCTTTTACCCTGCGCGTGCCTTTTTTAAAGTCCTACAAGATTCATGATTTAGAAAGTGTTGCGATTTTGGAAGAGCGTGACTATCAGGAGGACTGCGAAGTCATTAGAGGCTACATTTCTGAGAAAAACAAATGGAGGTTAGAAGAATTTTATGACTGATATTAAAACGTTGGCTCTAAAATATGGGGGCTATACAAGTCTGGACAAGGTCTATCTGGATCAGCTTCTAGCTGGAAAGACAGAGCAGGAGCAGTTGGCTCTTATCACACCTCCTCCAAGTGTAGTCAATGCTTACTTTGCAGAACTCTACCAGAAAAAGAGTCCCCAAGCTGCGACGGATTATTTTGCAGAACTCAGTCAGGAACTGAATCTCTACAATGCTGAACCTAGTTTCACTCTAGAAAATAAGCCTTTTATTCGGCTTAATCTGTCTGGTAAATCCTTTGGTTTTTGTTATGAGAGTGAGGGTCTGGGTCGGATTTTCTCTGAAAATAAAGAGGTTATTTCAGATGACTTGCTCTTTGAAATTGCGCAAATTTTCCCACATCAACTAGTATTTGAAGAGTCAGGTAAAATTTATCTGAAAGCTGTCGGGGACGAGGAAGTTGTTAGTGTGGAGAGTCTTACAGCTTTGACTGATTTGGAAAGCTTGGCTGATGGTCGCAAGCGTCTCAAAGGCTACAGCCAAGATGATTTACTGCAAGAAGTTTCTGCTTTTTCTGGCAAGCGCTATTTTCGATCGGAAAACCGCACAGCCATGTTATATATTGATTAATTAGAAAGTATCGAATGGATATTCAATTTTTAGGAACGGGGGCTGGTCAGCCCTCTAAAGCCCGCAACGTCTCCAGTCTCGCCCTGAAACTCTTGGACGAGATTAACGAAGTCTGGCTCTTTGACTGTGGAGAAGGTACGCAAAATCGTATTCTTGAAACCACGATTCGACCACGTAAGGTCAGCAAAATCTTTATCACTCACTTGCATGGAGACCACATTTTTGGCTTGCCAGGTTTCCTTTCTAGCCGTGCTTTTCAGGCCAATGAAGAGCAGACAGATTTGGAAATCTATGGACCTCAAGGCATCAAGTCATTTGTCTTAACCAGCCTTCGTGTGTCAGGTTCGCGTCTGCCTTATCGTATTCATTTTCATGAGTTTGACCAAGATTCTTTAGGAAAAATCCTTGAGACCGATAAATTTACGGTGTATGCAGAAGAGCTGGACCACACTATTTTCTGTGTTGGTTATCGTGTTATCCAAAAGGATCTAGAAGGAACGCTGGATGCTGAAAAACTCAAGGCGGCAGGTGTCCCATTTGGCCCACTTTTTGGGAAAATCAAAAACGGCCAGGATGTAGTTCTCGAAGATGGGACTGAAATCAAGGCAGCTGACTATATCTCAGCTCCCCGTCCAGGTAAGATTATTACCATTCTTGGTGACACCCGCAAAACCAATGCTAGTGTGCGTCTAGCTGTCAATGCCGATGTCCTTGTCCATGAATCGACTTATGGCAAGGGTGATGAAAAAATTGCTCGTAACCATGGCCACTCTACTAACATGCAAGCTGCACAAGTAGCAGTAGAAGCAGGTGCCAAACGCCTCTTGCTCAACCATATCAGTGCCCGTTTCCTCTCAAAAGATATCAGCAAGCTCAAGAAAGATGCTGCTAGCATTTTTGAAAATGTCCATGTGGTCAAAGACTTGGAAGAAGTGGAAATCTAAAAGATTGAGAAAGGATAAGTATGCGTACTATTCTCATTACTGGCGCTAGTGGTGGTCTAGCTCAAGAAATGGTCAAACTTTTACCAGAAGACCAGCTCATCTTGCTTGGTAGAAATAAGGAAAAATTAGCCCAACTCTACGGAAACCATCCCCATGCAGAATTGATTGAAATCGATATTACCGATGATTCAGCCTTAGAAACTCTGGTAACTGACCTCTATCTCCGCTATGGCGAGATTGATGTTTTGATAAACAACGCTGGTTACGGGATTTTTGAGGAATTTGACCAGATTTCTGACCAAGATATTCACCAGATGTTTGAGGTCAATACTTTTGCCCTGATGAACCTGTCTCGACACCTTGCGGCTCGTATGAAAGACAGTCGAAAAGGTCATATCATCAATATTATCAGCATGGCAGGTTTAATCGCTACTGGCAAGTCCAGTCTCTACTCAGCTACCAAGTTTGCGGCCATTGGTTTTTCAAATGCTCTGCGCCTCGAACTCATGTCCTACGGTGTTTATGTAACGACGGTTAATCCAGGACCAATCCGTACAGGATTTTTCGACCAAGCCGACCCAGATGGCACCTATCTCAAATCGGTTGACCGCTTCCTTTTAGAACCAGATGCAGTGGCTAAAAAGATTGTCAAGACTATAGGAAAAAATAAACGGGAACTCAATCTCCCAGTTTTGTTGAACCTAGCCCATAAGTTTTATACCCTTTTTCCCAAGCTAGCTGATAAGTTGGCAGGGGAAACTTTTAATTATAAATAAAAAAGAACCAATGTGCAGGTTGTTGCTAACCTACATATTGGTTCTTATCATTTCTCAACTATCAAACTGGACTTCTTCTAGTAGATAGTCGATAAAGCGTTCGCCCATCTTAGATAGGCTGGTTTTTTCATGCTGGATATAGACCAGCTCAATTGGATCATCAATATCCAGTGGGATAGAAACGATATTGTCTCCGTTGAGGTTGCTGTTCAAAATCCCTGTCGCAATGGTATAACCGTCCAAACCAATCAAGAGATTAAAGAGGGTGGCACGGTCACTAACCACAATGGATTTCTTGTGGTGCTCTTGAGATAGAATCTCTTCAGAGAAGTAGAAGGAATTGTGTGTCCCTTGGTCATAGCTGAGATAAGGGAAGTTTTCCAAATCAGATAGTTTGACCTTGTCTTTCTTTGCCAGAGGATTGGTCTTGCTGACAAAGATATGGGGCTGGGCTGTGAAGAGATGGTGAGCCAGCAGGTGGTTGTCATCCAGCATTTTGGTTAAAACATCACGGTTGTAGCTGTTCAAAAATAGGACACCGACCTCACTACGGAAGTTCTTGACGTCGTCGATAATTTCCCAAGTACGAGTTTCACGAAGGAAGAGCTCGTATTTCTCCATATCGCTTTTCTTGAGCAAAGAGACAAAGGCATTGACCACAAAGGCATAGTGTTGAGACGAAACGCTAAAGAGTTCGCGGTGGGCGACAGGATTTTTATAGCGTTCCTCCAGAAGCTGAGTTTGCTCGACAACCTGACGGGCATAAGAGAGAAACTCCATCCCATCACGGGTCAAGGTGATTCCCTTGGGATTGCGGATAAAGATCTCAATCCCCATTTCATTTTCCAAATCTCGCACCGCATTGGAAAGACTGGGCTGAGTGATAAAGAGTTGCTTGGCTGCCTCATTCATGGAGCCAGTTTCGACGATTTTGATAATATAATGTAATTGTTGAATTCTCATGTTTTTATTGTACCATACTTGCAACAGAATCGCCAAAGAAGATAGGAAAATCAGGAGTATTGTGTAAGTCTCTTCTTGAAAAAAACACAAAATTTTGCTAGAATGAGTCTTATGAAAACATTCTATGATGTGCAGCAATTCCTCAAACGATTTGGTATTATTGTTTACATGGGAAAACGCTTATATGATATTGAACTGATGAAGTTGGAACTCTCTCGGATTTACGATGCAGGGTTGATGGACAAATTAGACTATCTAGAAGCAGAAGCGGTTCTTCGCAGAGAGCACAAGGTAGAATTGGATTATATTGAGAAAAATGGAGAAAAGAACTAATGGTTACTTGGATTTTGTGGGCACTTATACTAGCAATGTTGGCGTGGATGGGCTTTAACTATCTTCGTATTCGCCGTGCGGCTAAAATTGTGGACAATGAGGAGTTTGAAGCCTTGATTCGTACGGGTCAATTGATTGATTTGCGCGACCCAGCAGAATTCCACAGAAAACATATTCTTGGGGCTCGCAATATTCCTTCAAGTCAGTTGAAGACTAGTCTTGCAGCCCTTCGTAAAGATAAACCTGTCCTTCTCTACGAAAACCAACGTGCGCAACGAGTTACAAATGCAGCTCTTTACTTGAAAAAACAAGGTTTTTCTGAGATTTATATTCTTTCTTATGGCTTGGATTCTTGGAAAGGGAAAGTGAAGACTAGCTAACATTCTGTAAAAATCTGTCGAATGATAGATAAAGCTAGCATTTTATGGTATCATCATTTATATTAATTTTAAGGAGATTTTATAATATGAATTCACAAGAAAAGAAAAAACCTTCACTTATTTTAGGTATCTTATCTATCGTCCTTGGTTTGCTTTCTCCAATAGTGAGTCTGATTTTGGGGATCATAGGATTGGTTTTGGCTTTTTCATACCAAAAAGAATCTGGACTGGACTATAAAACAGAAAAAATTCTCAACATCGTAGGACTTGTAGTTTCTGTTCTTAACTGGATTCTAACAATCGCAGTAGTTTTTAGATAAGCAAAAAACAAAAAAGCTTTAAATTTAAAGCTTTTTTTATTTTATCGACTCATCTCTAAATAGTTTTTAATGATTTGTAACTCTTTTTGGTTCAAAGGGAGGTAGTTACCTTCTGCTAAATCTGGGTTCAATGTAAAGTCCCCAAATTGGATTCTCTTGAGGCTAGTCACCTTAACACCAACCGAGAGGAACATTTTCTTGATTTGATGAAATTTTCCTTCTGAAATGGTGATAGAGGCTTGACTGAGGGAGGGACTTGCAGATAGAATCTCTAGTTTTGCGGGTTTACAGACAGTGCCATCTAAAAAGACAATTCCTTTTTGAAAGGCTTGGATATGGTCAGGTGTCAGAAGTCCATTAACTTTAACTTGATAAGTTTTATCGACATGATATTGGGGATGGAGGAGCTGAAAGCCTAAGGGACCGTTATCGGTCAAGAGGAGGAGTCCCGTTGTATCTCGGTCCAGTCGGCCGACGGCATAGAGCTTATCAGACTGGATGTCAGGCGGAAGGAGGTCCATGACGGTTGGAAGTTCCCTGTCTTTATTGGCTGTCACGACACCAACAGGCTTATGAAGCATCAGATAGGTGTGCTCATAGCCTTGAATGATTCGGTCCTGAAAAAGGAGTTCCTGTAGTCCTGTATCGATATTTTGGGCTAGGGAGCGGGCTGGGCAACCATCGACGAGAATATCCCCTTTGAGTAAGGCTTGCTTCATGGCCTTTCGGCTAACTTTTTCTTGGGCTAATAAATTATCTAAACGCATACTGTGCCTATCTTATCATAAGTCGCTTGCTTTGAAAAGGCTTGACGTGAAAAGAAAAGCGGAGTGAAAACATTTACACTTGCTTGAGTTATGTTATTTACCTGAAATTATGGTATAATCGTTCAGTTAGAAAATAAATTTTGAATATTATAGAGGAAATCATGACAAAATTAAGAGAAGATATCCGTAACATTGCGATTATCGCCCACGTTGACCACGGTAAAACAACCCTTGTTGACGAATTATTGAAACAATCAGAAACGCTTGATGCACGTACTGAATTGGCTGAGCGTGCTATGGACTCAAACGATATCGAAAAAGAGCGTGGAATTACCATCCTTGCTAAAAATACAGCTGTTGCCTACAACGGAACTCGTATCAACATCATGGATACCCCAGGACACGCGGACTTCGGTGGAGAAGTTGAGCGTATCATGAAAATGGTTGACGGTGTTGTCTTGGTCGTAGATGCCTACGAAGGAACCATGCCACAAACTCGTTTCGTATTGAAAAAAGCTTTGGAACAAGACCTTGTCCCAATCGTGGTTGTCAATAAAATCGATAAACCATCAGCTCGTCCAGCAGAAGTAGTGGACGAAGTCTTGGAACTGTTCATCGAGCTTGGTGCAGATGACGACCAGCTTGACTTCCCAGTGGTCTATGCTTCAGCGATCAACGGAACTTCTTCATTGTCAGATGATCCAGCTGACCAAGAAGCGACTATGGCACCAATCTTTGACACAATTATCGACCACATCCCGGCTCCAGTAGATAACTCAGATGAGCCTTTGCAGTTCCAAGTATCACTTTTGGACTACAATGACTTCGTTGGACGTATTGGTATCGGTCGTGTCTTCCGTGGTACTGTTAAAGTTGGGGACCAAGTTACCCTTTCTAAACTTGACGGCACAACTAAAAACTTCCGTGTTACAAAACTCTTCGGTTTCTTTGGTTTGGAACGTCGTGAAATCCAAGAAGCAAAAGCAGGTGACTTGATTGCCGTTTCAGGTATGGAAGACATCTTTGTCGGTGAAACCATTACTCCTACAGACGCAGTTGAAGCTCTTCCAATTCTACACATCGATGAGCCAACTCTTCAAATGACTTTCTTGGTCAACAACTCACCATTTGCTGGTAAAGAAGGTAAATGGGTAACTTCTCGTAAGGTGGAAGAACGCTTGCAGGCAGAATTGCAAACAGACGTTTCCCTTCGTGTTGACCCAACTGATTCACCAGATAAATGGACTGTTTCAGGACGTGGAGAATTGCACTTGTCAATCCTTATCGAAACAATGCGTCGTGAGGGATATGAACTTCAAGTATCTCGTCCAGAAGTTATCGTAAAAGAAATCGACGGTGTTAAATGTGAGCCATTTGAGCGTGTACAAATCGACACTCCAGAAGAATACCAAGGATCTGTTATCCAAAGCCTTTCTGAACGTAAGGGTGAAATGTTGGATATGATTTCAACTGGTAATGGTCAAACTCGTTTGGTCTTCCTTGTTCCAGCGCGTGGTTTGATTGGATACTCAACTGAGTTCTTGTCAATGACTCGTGGTTACGGTATCATGAACCATACCTTTGACCAATACTTGCCATTGATTCCAGGTGAAATTGGTGGTCGTCACCGTGGTGCCCTTGTTTCTATCGATGCTGGTAAGGCTACAACTTACTCTATCATGTCTATCGAAGAACGCGGTACTATCTTTGTCAACCCAGGTACTGAAGTTTACGAAGGAATGATCATCGGTGAAAACTCTCGTGAAAACGACTTGACAGTTAACATCACTAAGGCGAAGCAAATGACCAACGTTCGTTCAGCTACTAAGGACCAAACAGCTGTTATCAAGACTCCTCGTATCTTGACACTTGAAGAGTCTCTTGAGTTCTTGAACGACGATGAGTACATGGAAGTAACGCCTGAGTCTATCCGTTTGCGTAAACAAATCCTTAACAAGGCAGAGCGTGAGAAAGCTAACAAGAAGAAAAAATCAGCTGAATAAGAGCTAGAAAGAGAGAAAGATGGTCTATTTAGTCCTAGGGATTTTACTGCTCCTACTCTATGTATTTGCGACACCAGAAAGTATTAAAGGGACAGTCAATATCGTCGCTATGGTATGTATTTTAGTGGCACTTTTGGTTTTGTTGGCTCTATCTTTTCTGAAAATTTTTCAATTACCAACAGAAATGTTCCTAGCAATAGCCATGTTAATCCTAGCTTACTTTAGTGTGAGAGACATCACACTCATGCCAGTCAAAAAAGGTAAAAGAAGATAAAAAAGAGAGTTTTGGCTCTCTTTTTTTTGGTAGGAATTTTACAATAGTTTGAATTGTTTTTTTACTATAACATCATCTCTTTTGCTTGGATAATATGAATGGGAAAAACTTGAATAAAATTTGTCAATGACATCTATTTAATATTTGGTTAGTACTGGTTGCATATTATTTCGAAATAAAACTACTATATAATATTATTCATATAGGTAACATAAAAACATTATTCATATAGGTGATATAGTAAAATATCTAAAAAATTCGATTTTTTCCTTGACAACAAATAATAAAAATGCTATTCTTATTATATAAGAAATCGGTTTCAAAAAAGAGAGAATAGGATTTATTTTGTTGCATTGTTGCTCAGGGTGTGCTTTTTTGAAAGGAAAAATAAAATGAAAACGAAAAAACATAGATTACTTGCTCTAGCTCTTATTTCAAGTTTTACATTATTGGAAGCTGCATCAGCTGCTGTACAATATCCAGATGGAGGAGTATGGACGTATGGAGAAGGTTCAGGAGGTGGTTGGGCTTTTTCAAATTACTATCATGGTAAAAAATATCATTATTCTTCTCTTGTAAGTAAATGGGATAGTCATTCAGATAAAGGATCAGCACCTGCAGGGAAAACTTCAGAGGCTTGGATTTGGACTAAATTTGGGGAACAAGTAGCATTTTACTATGACTATGACTAATATTTAGTTTTCTTAGATAATTCCCCTTGTAAGAAATTACAAGGGGAATTTTGTTTACAAGGAGTCTACTATGAAGAAACTATTCATATTATTATCAACTTTTTTTCTCAGCTTCTTCCTTGCTTGGATTATTGTCTTACGTGCGCCACAATATTTATATGCAAGCTATGATTCCGTTTCTTTACTTCGTGTCAAAAAAGATACTCAGGAACCGACGCGTGAGGTATTTGAACAGGAATTGGAGAATTTTGCAAACTCAGAACAGAGTTTAATAGCTAGAAGAATTGTAGAGCCGAGTAAGGATGGGACGACTAACTTTACTTATGCAACTTATGGTCAGGGAACTTTACCAAAAGAATTCCAAGAAGCTAGCCAAGAAAGTCGTGAACGTAGTGATCCGCTAAATAGTTATCTCCTTTTGTCAGGCTCCTTGACGAAAGAAAAGCTTGCCGATAAATTAGGAGATTTGGGTTATAAAGCAATTGCTGACCGAAAGATACCGCCCTATTCTCTTGCTTTTCGAATATTACTAAATCCCCTTATTTTAATTAGTTTAGCAATATTTGGCTTATCTTTCTTTGCTTTAGTGATTATCACTCGGATTAAGGAAATGAGAGCTGCAGGTATAAAACTCTTTTCTGGTCAGACTCTCTTATCCATCATGGGGCATTCTTTATCGACTGATATCAAGTGGCTCCTTCTATCAGCCCTCCTTTCCTTCCTAGGTGGGGGAGTCCTTCTTTTTAGTCAAGGTTTGTTTTATCCTATCTTGTTAGCCACCTATGGTTTTGGGATTAGTTTCTATCTGTTGTTTTTATTGGCGATTTCAATTTTACTAATGCTCCTTTATCTAATGAGTTTGAATTACAAAGCATTAGTTCCCGTTATTAAGGGGAGATTACCCCTTAAACGCCTGATGATTTTAACTCTATTGTGTCAGTTGGTTGCTGTTTTTACAGTGGGCTACGCTGTTAAGACAGGCTTGACGTCTTACCAACGATTGAAAGAACTTGAAATTTCAAAACAAGCATGGCAAGACAGAGCAGACTATTATCAAATTTCTTTTGGCTTAGGTGATAGAGGAAAAGATACAGAAAATCAGAGCAAGTGGTATGCCTTTGCCAAGGAAGCAATCGAAGAAGAACAGGCTCTATTTGTAAAAGATAATCTCATTCATTTTGCAAATCCTCAAGGAAAAAATGAACAGCGAGAGACACTGGATACCTATAGTCCAGATGCTAATACGCTCTATGTCAGCCCAAGTTATTTGGACAAGGAAAAGGTCGTGGTAGATGCTGAGACCAAACAGAAGTTAGTCCATCTTCAAAAAGGAGAATTTGGACTCTTATTACCAGAATCTCTTCGTTCACAGGAAGCAGAACTTAAGAAAGCTTTTGAAGAAAGTTTGAACTATTACGGGCAATCAAGTGAGGAGGCAAGTGCTCCTTTAGAGTATGAAATGAGAGCGATTATTAGCTATCTTCCAACTGGAGAAAAGCGATTTGTTTATAATAACGGTGAAAGCCCAGTATCCATTCAGTACTTAACCGATTCGATTTTAGTTGTATTTACTCCAACATCTACAGGTGATAGTTTCATTTCAAAATATGTTTGGTCTATCAATGCTGGAAAACAACTTTTTATCAAAGGATATGAGAGTGGGCTAGAACTCTTGAAGAAAGCTGGAATTTATGAGCAAGTATCTTATCTTAAAGAAGGAAGAAGTGTTTATCTAACTCGTTATAATGAAGTTCAAACTGAAACAGCAACTTTAATCCTAGGAGCTATTGTTGGAATAGCTAGTTCCTTGTTACTCTTTTATTCTGTCAATCTTCTATATTTCGAGCAATTCCGCCGAGATATTCTGATTAAACGAATTTCAGGTTTACGATTTTTTGAAACACATGCTCAGTATATGGTTAGTCAATTTGCCAGTTTTGTATTTGGTGCTAGTCTCTTTATTTTAAGCAGTCGAGACTTGGTGATTGGCTTGCTCACTTTATTCGTCTTTCTAGCTAGTGCAGTTTTGACGCTTTACCGTCAAGCGCAGAAAGAATCTCGTGTTTCTATGACAATTATGAAAGGAAAATAGGATGATTGAACTAAAGAATATATCTAAAAAATTTGGAAGCCGTCAGCTATTTTCAGATACCAATCTTCATTTTGAAGGTGGGAAAATTTATGCCTTAATCGGTACAAGTGGCTGTGGTAAGACAACACTCTTGAATATGATTGGACGATTAGAGCCGTATGACAAAGGGCAAATTATCTATGATGGCACCTCTCTTAAGGACATCAGGCCTTCTGTTTTCTTTAGAGATTACTTAGGATACCTATTTCAAGATTTTGGCTTAATTGAAAGCCAAACCGTCAAAGAGAATCTCAATCTGGGTTTAGTTGGTAAAAAGTTGAAGGAAAAAGAGAAAATCTCTTTGATGAAACAAGCTCTAAACCGTGTAAACCTCTCTTATTTGGATTTAAAGCAACCTATCTTTGAATTATCAGGAGGAGAAGCACAACGTGTTGCATTAGCGAAGATAATTTTAAAGGATCCACCTTTGATTCTCGCAGATGAACCAACTGCTTCACTAGACCCCAAAAACTCTGAGGAATTACTTTCTATCCTAGAATCTTTAAAAAATCCGAATCGGACCATTATTATTGCGACCCACAATCCTCTGATTTGGGAGCAAGTGGACCAAGTCATTCGAGTTACCGATTTATCACATAGATGATATGGTAAGATTCATACTCAATGAAAATCAAAAAGCAAACTAGGAAGCTAGCCGCAGG
>NZ_VMLT01000035.1:0-1330 GCF_013276815.1 Streptococcus sp. 1055
TTCAATATGTGCGAGAATATCGAACTTATGAACAAATTGCGGCTGATTTTGGTATCCACGAAAGCAACTTAACCCATCGGAGTCAATGGGTTGAAGTAACTCTTGTTCAAAGTGGTGTTACGATTTCAAGAACTCCTCTCAGTTCTGAGGACACGGTAATGATTGATGCGACGGAAGTAAAAATCAATCGTTCTAAAAAAACAATTAGAGAATGATTCTGGTAAAAAGAAATGCCACGCTATGAAGGCTTAAGCGATTGTCACAAGTCAAGGGAGAATTGTTTCTTTGGAGCTCGCTGTGAACTATTGTCATGATATGAAGTTGTTCAAAATGAGTCGCAGAAATATCGGACAAGCTGGTAAAATCTTGGCTGACAGTGCTTATCAAGGGCTCATGAAGCTATATCCTCAAGCGCAAACTCCGAGGAAATCCAGCAAACTCAAGCTGCTAACAGCTGAAGATAAAGCCTGTAACCATGCGCTATCTAAGGAGAGAATCAAGGTTGAGAATATTTTTGACAGAGTATAGTAGATTGAAACTAGAATAGTACACCTCTACTTCTAAAACATTGTTAGAAATCGATTTGACTGTCTTGATCGATTTGTCCTGTTCTTATTTCATTTCACTATAAAAACGTTTAAAATGTTTTCAACAACCTATCGAAATCATCGTAAACGCTTCGGCTTACGAATGAATTTGATTGCTGGCATTATCAATCATGAACTAGGATTCTAGTTTTGCAGGAAGTCTAATAAAAGTAAAGGAAATCTAGTGCGAGTAAAAATTAATCTCAAATGCTCCTCTTGTGGCAGTATCAATTACCTAACCAGTAAAAATTCAAAAACCCATCCAGACAAGATTGAGGTTTTAAAGTATTGTCCCAAGGAAAGAAAAGTAACCCTACATCTTGAATCTAAGTAGATTTTATGGTAAAATAATAGGGATTGTAAGGAGTTTGATATGTATAACCTATTATTAACCATTTTATTAGTATTATCTGTTGTGATTGTGATTGCGATTTTCATGCAACCAACTAAAAACCAATCCAGCAATGTATTTGATGCCAGCTCAGGTGATTTGTTTGAACGCAGTAAAGCACGCGGTTTCGAAGCTGTGATGCAGCGTTTGACAGGGATTTTAGTCTTTTTCTGGCTAGCCATTGCCTTAGCATTGACGGTATTATCAAGTAGATAAGAAAATAATGGGCAGGACTAGGTCTTTGCCTCTTTTTGTTTTTATATTCTTCAAAAATCTCTTCAAACCACGTCAGCTTTCATCTGCAATCTCAAAACAGTATTTTGAGCTGACTTCGTCAGTTCTATTCACAACC
>NZ_VMLT01000036.1:0-6341 GCF_013276815.1 Streptococcus sp. 1055
TTTGAGCTGACTTCGTCAGTTCTATCTGCAACCTCAAAACGGTGTTTTGAGCTGACTTCGTCAGTTCTATCTGCAACCTCAAAACGGTGTTTTGAGCTGACTTCGTCAGTTCTATCTGCAACCTCAAAACGGTGTTTTGAGCTGACTTCGTCAGTTCTATCTGCAACCTCAAAACGGTGTTTTGAGCAGCCTGCGGCTAGTTTGCTCTTTGATTTTCACTGAGTATTCCTTCATTTTCTCCTGCAATTGAATTCTTGCTCGACTTTTTGTTTTCTATTTCTTTAAAATCAAAGTAGCTCTTTTATAATAACTCGATCAACAAACATCGTGGTACAAGTATCTACTTTGAAATTTATCAACCACTTAACAACTGATACTGTATTCTAGGAAAACGATGACATTCTTCCTAATAAAACTTCTCATATATAGCATAAATTTCTACTCTTTTTAATTTTAAATGAGTCTCAGTATGGCAATCACTTTAGAATTTAAGCCACTTCTCCAGCTCGATCATTGATGAGCTCAATGGTTTGAACAATATTACGAAGTACTGGTAGTTGGTGTTGAAAGAGTAGTTGAACAGATCCATGAGATTTAAATGGCTCTTGCGTTAACACTTTCATCTCTAAGCAACCATTTTCTACAATGTAGTCTACAATCAATTTTACAAATGAAATCTGCCTGGCATTGAGATTCTCATCCGACAAAAATTTAGAAAAAATACGATTGGCAGACTCTCTATCTAAGCCAATAATCTCACGCACCAATCTCGGAATTGCCTTATTTTCATAATGATGTTGGTAGTCTGCTTTGCTACCTAATTTTTCCCAGAGCAATTTTTCAAGTGCAAGCATATCATCAGATGTCAACTTTTTATTATGGTATAGCTTAGAAATGGACTCTTCATCCAGATGAGTTTTCAAATAATGCTCAACTTTTTCATTATAAGATCGAAGATCGTTGACCTGCAAAAATGCTGTGGTCTCGTGAACAGTGGAGAGTATACGATCTTCAAAGTTAACATAGTAGGGTTTACGGTCTGTTTTATCCAAAAACTGTAATAAATCTCGAATAGCAAGACGAATTTTTTCCAAATCAGACAAGCTAACTTCTTTCCAAAATTCAGGCTCCTGTACTTTCCTGATAATTTCAGCCTGCTCAAAAACCTGCGGGATATTGCCAATAGCAGAAAGAGCTCTAGCCGTCTTCATCACTTGGGAAATATGAACAGTGGAAGATTTAGCTGTCAGTTGCCCCAACTGAATATGAAGTAAGCACAAATCAAATCTCCTCGCCATCTCATCTTCTTTATCTTCATCAAATAAAAGCGGAGAGAGATTTTTTTGAATAGTTTCACTTGTAACAGCAGTTAGATTCTGCCAACTTTCCAATTTCCTATAGCTATAAACTGTATCTAAAACCATACGAACCCTGAAGTCCAACTCATTTAAGCTCTCTATACGACCTTGAAGTTCTAAAACAAGCTCCTGACGGTATGCTCTCGCAAACTGATCTTCTTGGTATTGGAGTCCCTGAAGTTCTCGAATCAAGTCCACTTTGATATTAAATAAACGCTGAGTCAACGAAACAATGTGACGACCCTCTCCATCTCTTGGATCTGCACGAAAATAATCAAAATTGTCCCCATAATCAAATACCAAGAAGTTTTCCTTATCCTGCTCAGGTCCAAATAAATCTTTACATAGACGGGTTCCTCGACCAATCATCTGCCAAAACTTAGTTTTAGAGCGTACTTTCTTGAAGAAGACTAAATTCACAACCTCTGGTACATCAATACCTGTATCTAACATATCGACAGAAATCGCAATTTGAGGATACTTCTCCTTAATTTTAAAATCATCAATCAAGGTCTGATAATGCTTAATACTATAATCAATCACCTGAGCATAGTCGCTCCCTTTTTCAGGATAGCGGTTGTTAAAAATACCTCTGATATATTCCGCATGGTCATGATTTTTAGCAAAAATAATAGTTTTACCAATTTCATCCCCCGAGGCTGTCTGAATTCCTCTTGTCATGAGTTCATTTAAAACAATTTCTACTGTACTTTTATTGAAAATAAAAGAATTAAACACACTCCCATCAATATCTTTTTCACAGCTATCGTCTTCAAATTTGCTATCAAAATGTTCCTTTTCTTCTTCGGACAAATCATCATAATGTAGACCATCCGTAGGTAGTTTCAGTTTGGTTTCGATAGAATGATAGGCTACTAAATATCCGTCTTTAACAGCCTCTTCCAAATCATATGCATATGTTGGAACCCCATTCTCCAAATTAAAGAATCCATAGGTGTTTTTATCTAAATCTTGACGCGGAGTAGCTGTTAAGCCTACAATTCTTGCATCAAAATAATCAAAAATGGACTTGTATTTCTGATAAATAGAACGGTGAGATTCGTCAATTATGATAAGGTCAAAATGCCCAACAGTGAAAGGGCGTTGATTTACTTCTTCTTGACCACTAATCGCTCCAATCATGGTCGGATAAGTTGAAAAGACCATGCGACTTGATTGAGCTCCTTCTTTATCTTCTAAGAAGTTACAAACGGAAAGATCTGGGAGTAATTTTCTAAACGAATCATAGGCTTGCTTAACCAAGGAAGTTCTATCGGCTAAGAAGAGAACGTTTTTTACCCAGTTATGACGTGATAAGGTATCAACTAGAGAAACTGCTGTACGAGTTTTCCCAGCCCCAGTTGCCATAACCAAAAGTGCCTGTCTACGATGATTAGAGAAAGCTTCACAAACGCTTGCAATCGCATGTTTTTGGTAGTGACGCCCGGAAATATCGTCCCTAATTTTACTAGAAATATCCTCAAGTGGTTTTTGAAGATGACGTCTATCCATCACTAATTGCAATTCTTCTTGAGAGTAAAAGCCTGCAATCTGGCGGCGGTTCGGACCATCAAGTATATAGTGCTTCAACCCATTTGTAATAAAGCAAATTGGCTGATAGCCGATATGTTTCTCCAGAGCTTCAGCATATTCTTTGACCTGTACTTCCCCTACTTCTGGATTGACAGAGGCTTTTTTAGCCTCTACAATCGCTAAAATTTTCCCATTTTTACCATAAAGTACATAGTCACAGTAACCAATTCCTGAACCGTGCTTGAGACCATCAACGGCTATCTCAACACGACAGTTTTCTTCAAATATCCATCCTGCTAGACGGAGATCAATATCAATAAAGAGCTTTCTTGTCTCTGCCTCAGATAATTGATCAATATGGAAAGGCACATCTTGCCGTTGCGCTGCAGTCTCACGTTTTTCAGTATAAGTCTCTTGAACTTCTACGGACTGAGCAGCCATCTGTTCATGAAAATCAGGCAGTTCTGGTAAACTGTCTTGTAACTTTATCATAGATTGTGGAGTTTCTCGGTATTTGATGTTTGCTGAAAGTGGTAAGCACTTCTCATCAAAATAACGCTCCACAAATTCATTGCTGTAACAATAATCGATAAAATTAACAAACTGATACAAATGATGCAAAGCTAAAATCGCTTCTCGTTCCTTAATTTCACCACCATGAGCAGCATGGTTTCCCCACCGAATCAACAGAACTATCTGCTTGTGGAGTTCAGAATCTACGATATCCCTAAAATCATCATCCCATACTAAAGAAGATAGAGTAGCACGATAGGGAGCCTCTAAATATGAATCGTGACTATATATCCAATGGACAGCCTGCTCTAAAGCACGACGCGCCATAAAGGCAGTAGCCACAGTTGATGTAGCAATCATATTCTCAGCTTCAATGCAAGGTTTTGAAAAAGATTCATATTCGTCATTTTTTAAAAGAAAGCTAAAATTTCCCATTTTTTTCTCACTTTAAACAAATAGTTTAGCTATATTATACTAAATTTCAAGCTATTTCTCCACACTTTTATAGCTATCTCACAAGCAAATTGTGATTTGTCGACCTGGGCTACAAAGTCTGCGAACTCATTTTGGAGGGCTAGAGGGGGGAGGGGGACTCTAATTTGTAAAAATTTTGATTTCGAAATATTTTTCATACTCCCACTAGTTCCAGAGGAAATTCTCTTAATTTTTAATTTTGTTTTCTCATTTGTAATAAGCTTCCATAAGAAAACTGGATTTACTCGATCATTCAGAATAACCTTCCATAATCTATCTGGCAAATATATATTATCACTATTGATAGTCCAAACATACCCAGCAGCCCCAACTAGTTCAGAAGTGTTCATACGACTAATAATTACATCCCCTATTTCAACTTTATGTTCATCTAAGGGAATATAGTCAATTGGTAAATTTTTTACTTCAGATGAATTAAAATAATCGTACGATACAGCTCCTGTTTTTAATACTTTATTCTTATTATTTTCCTCACCAGCTAAACTTTTACCTGCTCTTAGTTCTTTTATATATGTATCTAAGAATACTGAGTCAGGATACTCTTCGAACATCTCGTTAAATCGGGATTTGCTTTTAAGAGATGAATTTTTGGTGTGAATGCTTGACATTATTTTGATTGACCATGGCATAGGCCAGGGTTGTGTCAATCTTGCTATGACCTAGCAGTTTTTGGACTTGTTCGATAGGCATACCTTTATCAATTGCCTTAGTCGCTAAAGTTCTTCTGAACTTATGTGGGTGAACCTTTTGTATGCCGAGTTTGTCTCCTAACTTTCTTAAGCGAATCTCTACACCAGCAATTCCAAGTCTCTGGGCTTTTCCAACTAGCGTTACAAAAAGAGCAGGGTGACTATCTTTTCTGTCGTTAAGATAATTTCTTAAATGAATTTTCGTCCGAGCGTCAAAATATACTGGTCTCTCCTTCTTTCCTTTACCAAAGACAACACACTCTCTGTTTTCAAAATCAATATCTGAACGATTCAACTGTACAAGCTCCCCTACACGCATACCTGTCGATGCTAGTAGGTCTATTATTGCCAAATCTCTCAAATTTTCACAGTTATCACGCATAATTTCCAAATGTTCATCAGTATAAGTTTCCTTCACATTTTGCTCAGTCTTAATTTTCTTTATCCGTCGAATGGGATTTTTAATGATATATTCCTCTTGCTCAAGCCAAGCAAAAAAAGAAGACAATATACGCCTAATATTGTCTAAATTCGCCTTACTACAATCCTTTTCAGACTGGTAATTTGCTAAATAACTCCTTAAATCATCTGTTGTGAGTTGTGTCACAGACTCCTTAATACCATTAAACAAGTTTTCAATCGTCCTCTGGTAATAACGAATTGTTTTTGAGCTACAGCCCTCTACCTGCTTGGCGGTAATAAATAGTTGCAACAGGTTATTATTCGAATACTTCTGCTGCTTTTTTCCGTCTACTAGATGATGTTCTAAACTCTCTCTCAACGCTAGTAATTGTTCATTATTTAAAAGAGGTAACATTTCTTGCATGATAATTGTAACTTTTGATTCCATAATTTCTCACTTTCTTATTCATCAATAAAAAGAGACAATATCAGTTTCTGCATTACAGAATTCTAATATTGTCTGTTCATTTATTTTCTTGTGCTCATTCAAATCCAGCATACTAGGTTACTTTTTGACCTTTTCTCTAACAGAATGTTCAGAAACCCATTTGGAGTAGCTTGTCATTTTTTCATCTGTTAAGGATTCTACTGCGATAGTTACACACATATTTACCGCTTCTTCAACCGTTACAGAAAAACGATAGCCATTTAATTGTAAAAATTTGACCAAAACGAAGAAAGCAGTTCGTTTATTAGCATTGGCAAAAACATGCTTCTTTATCAATTGGACAAATAGTATCGTTGCTTTATCAAAAATTGTTGGATAAAGAGGCTTCCCAAAGACAAATTGTTCTGGTAAGTTCACAATCATATTTAAGGCAGAAGGACTAACTGTTTGAATTTTCTCATTTGGAGAATACCGTTGAATTGCTAAAGCATTTATTTTTTCAATTTGCTTTTCTGTCAGATAGATTGTCATTTTTCCACCAAAGCTTTGAAAACATCGTCGTATTCGTCAAATATTTTATCTAAATTTAAGTCAAAGGCATCATCAGATACATAAGAAACCTGCTGCCCCAATTCTTCAGGAGTAAAGATAATCTCACCACTTGGTAACAATTTCGCTTCGTATTTTACACCACTTGGAATATTAAATTCACTTGGAATCGTAATGGTGATTGAATTTCCTTGTTTTCTTGTTTTTACTACCATCTGATTTCCTCCTTTGTTGTATTATAACAAATCATTACCGTAATTACAATGGCAGAATATCAGCCAAAATACTCCTGCATCAGAGATTTCTTCAAAATTTCAAGTTCTTCCAGAGATTTTTCCCGACTTTATCACTTAA
>NZ_VMLT01000037.1:0-5738 GCF_013276815.1 Streptococcus sp. 1055
CTTAGTTTGGGAATTTACCTTTTTTTCATCGCTGAATCCCACTAACAGTTCTATAAGGAAGTTAGCCACCCAGCCCTCCTAAAAATGAGATGGTTCAACTATAGTGAAATGAAATAAGAACAGGACAAATCGATCAGGACAGTCAAATCGATTTCTAACCATGTTTTAGAAGTAGAGGTGTCCTATTCTCGTTTCAATCTACTATAGCTTATGACGAGCCCTTCCTTTACCAGACAGATCTATAGCGAAAGGAAATAAAAACGCAACAGATTGATTAGGAAATGCAAAGCAATTTCTAAAACTGTTTTAGCAGTCGCTATCTACTATCCTAGCTTCCAGCTATTCTATCTTTGACACCGGGTTCATCTACTCTTGCCCCTATTTTTAAGCACAATAAAAGCCAGTAGACTCGAGTTCCTACTGACTTTCCTTCTCCGTGGTTTGGACTAGGCAGCCAAAACGTTGCGTCCTTTACGACGACGAGCTGCCAATACGCGACGACCATTTTTAGTTGACATACGGTTACGAAATCCGTGTTTGCGCGCACGACGAAGTTTACTTGGTTGATAAGTACGTTTCACGATGAATACCTCCTCATAGATTTTGTATTCGTTTAGCCGGCTATAAAGTGATCAGTTACTAAACATACTTTACCATTCTATCTGATTCTGTCACTTTTGTCAATAGCTCTAGGCAAATGTTTCCAGCTTTTTCTCATGTAAGCCCTATCTGCGATACTGTTTTAAGAAACGAGTCATCTTTTCTTGGATTTGGGCTAGTTCCTCGACACGAGGAAGGTAAACGATACGGAAGTGGTCTGGTTCCTGCCAGTTAAAACCGCGACCATGAACCAAGAGCACCTTTTCCTGCTTCAAGAAATCAAGGACAAACTGCTCATCATCATCGATACGGTACATATTGCGGTCGATTTTGGGGAAGATATAGAGACCCGCCTTGGGTTTAACGGCAGACAAACCTGGAATCTCTTGAATGGCATTATAGATGAAATTTCTTTGCTCGTAGATTCGTCCACCAGGAAGGAGTAATTCATCGACTGATTGGTGACCACCCAAGGAGGTTTGGACGACTTGTTGGGCCAAAACGTTAGAGCAAAGGCGCATATTGGACAGCATATTGAGCCCTTCGATATAGCCCTTAACATGTGTCTTAGGACCAGACAGAACCATCCAACCCACACGGAAACCAGCGATACGATGCGATTTTGACAGACCATTCATGCTGACACAGAAGAGATCCGGTGCCAGACTCGCCACAGGCGTATGCACATGCCCATCCATGACCATGCGATCATAGATCTCATCCGCAAAGATGATCAAGTCGTTTTGACGGGCAATCTCAATAATCTCCAGCAAGAGTTCCTTCGGATAAAGGGCTCCAGTTGGGTTGTTTGGATTGATAAGGACGATTGCCTTGGTATTGGAAGTGATTTTTGACTTGATATCCGCAATATCAGGGTACCATTCTGCAGCTTCATCACAGATATAGTGAACGGCATTTCCCCCAGCTAGGCTGACAGCCGCTGTCCAGAGAGGATAGTCGGGCATAGGCACCAAGACCTCATCTCCATTGTCCAAAAGCCCCTGCATGGACATGACGATCAGCTCACTGACACCATTTCCAAGGTAAATATCATCCATAGCCACATTGGGGAATTTCTTCAATTGGCAGTACTGCATGATGGCCTTACGGGCTGAAAAAATCCCTTTGGAGTCAGAATAACCTTCACTATCACGCGCATTCATAATCAAGTCATGAATGACCTCGTCTGGCGCTGTAAAGCCAAATTCTGCTGGATTTCCTGTATTCAGACGTAAAATCTTTTCTCCGTTTGCTCGCATCCGCATAGCTTCTTCCAAAACCGGACCACGGATATCATAAGCAACATGCTCTAACTTACTAGACTTGTTATATTCTTTCATCTTGTTTCCTCCATTCATCAGACTAGTAACATTATACCACTAGAAAAAGAATGCGACAAGTTTGCTGAAATGTGTTACTAAAATCCTACATAAGAAAAGCCTCACTAAAAGCGAGGTCAAGACAAGTGAAATAGCAGATGTTTTGCCAAAGAAAGATCACATACCAAAAGATAAACCTAGAAAAAGCAAGCCTAAAAAGGAGTCATAGAGAAGATTGAACATGAGGAAAAGCCCCCATATCATCAAGTAATCCCAGCGACCACTTCTTTTAGCGACTAGGAATAATACCAAATGGTAGAGTAAATGAAAGACTAAAAAGCCAACAAAACCTGGATAAAGAAGCGGTACCAGACTCTCTAATTGCCAAATCATGATCACTTCTACCAAGACCGAAGCTAAGATGATTCCATAATAAAGGAAATTTATTTTTTTTGATTTTTGAAAAGAGTTTTTCATAACCACTCCTCTCCAATCTATTCTATCTTCACTCTCACTCTTTTTTATATATTTTAACATATATACATGTATATGTCAAGCGCTACCATTTTTTGAAAAATACTTTTTTTGCTTTACTTCTATAGTGAAAAGGTTTACAATGATAGTAAGAAAATTTCAGGAGGTTTCATTATGGCACAACGTTACCAAAATATCATGGTCGCAATCGATGGTTCTAAGGAAGCAGACTTGGCTTTTGTCAAGGGAGTTCATTCTGCTCTACGAAACGACGCTAAACTCACCATCGCCCATGTCATTGACACACGCGCTCTCCAAAGCGTATCCACCTTTGACGCCGAAGTTTACGAACAACTCCAAGTCGACGCTGGAAGTCTGATGAAAGAGTACGAAAAACGTGCTAAAGATGCTGGTGTGGCAGATGTTCATATCGTCATTGAAATGGGAAATCCAAAGACCCTACTAGCACGTACTATTCCCGATACTGAAGAAGTGGACCTCATCCTCCTTGGCGCAACCGGTCTCAACGCCTTTGAACGCCTCTTGGTCGGCTCTTCATCTGAATACATCCTCCGCCATGCTAAGGTCGATTTGCTGGTGGTGAGAGAACAAGAGAAAACCTTATAATCGTAAATAAAAAGGAGCCCCCAGCTCCTTTTTGTTTACTTTTTGTTTACTGTTTATACTCTTCGAAAATCTCTTCAAACCACGTCAGCTTCCATCTGCAACCTCAAAAACATGTTTTGAGCTGACTTCNNAGTTTGCTCTTTGATTTTTATTGAGTATTATTTCTCTCTTTATGACGCTCATAAGCCTTGAGCTGGCGCTGCAGTTCCTTTTTAATGGCAGGTTCTGGAGCATATTTTTCTTCCCAATCATCTGGTTTTAAGATTTTGTGGGTCACTGGATCAAAATGAGCCTTGCCATCTGGAAAAATTTTCCCCATATTAGCCTGATGAACAATGTCAAAAATACGTTCTGGGTCCACCCCCATCAAGACAAAACTACCGTAGGTAAAGTAAAGCGTGTCAATCAAGGCATCCACTTGCCCTATCAAATCTTGCTGGGCAGGCGTCTTCTTGGCTACTTTATCTGCCGCCTTATCAAGAGCCTGATGAAGTTGCGATAGAGCTTGACCAAAGTCCTCTTCAGAAGGACTGGCTGCTCGAACAAACTCCACCAATTCTTCTATTTTAAAGCCAGCCCTATGGGTTGCACCTTCTAAATCCCAAGCTCGAGGTTCTTCTTGAGTCCGTTCATCCATCATATGGTGGAAGGTCTTGACCTTATTGAAATGATAGTCACGGCTGACAAAGACTTTTTCTGAAGCCAAAACACCAAAATGTTCCAAGGCCTTGTGGATTCCGTCTTGTTGATTGCTGGTGGTAATGTGCTTGGCAACTTCCTTGACACTGCTACTACCATTTCCCATAGCGACCGACATCCCAACACCTGCCAGCATTTCAAGATCGTTATCTGAGTCACCAAAGGCCATGACTTGGTTGAGGTCAAAGCCATATTCTTTCCCGACTAGTCGAATGCCTTCCAATTTAGAGTTTCCTTGATTGATGACATCCGCAGCAAAAGGATTGCTACGTGTCAATTTCAAGTCTTCAAAATCAGCTGCCGCCTTCTCAGATTCTTCTGGCGTCATCAGCATCAAAACTTGGTAGATAGGCTGATTCATCAGATGAAGCAGGTCTTCTTCCTTTTGGGGAACAACCTTGCTGACCATACGATTAAAGGAATGACTCACCGTCCGGGTTAAAACAGAGGGAACGAAGCGACTGATTCGTTGGGAAAAAGAACCCAGACCAAAGGACATGATTTTAGAACCCAGCATGGCATCCTTGGTCCCTAGGGCAATCTCCTTCCCCTCTTTTTTAGCATAGCTAATTAGATGGCGCAAGTGCAACTTGGAAATAGGGCTCGTGAACAAGACTCTGTCTTTAGTAAAGATGTACTGGCCATTATAGGTTACCGCAAAATCCAGGTCCAAATCGTCCATCAATTCCTTAACAAAAAAAGGTCCTCGCCCTGTCGCTACACCGACAAGCACCCCTTGTTCTTTAACAATCTTAATCGCGTCCCTAGTGGATTTCAAAACACTCTTGCGATTGTTGACTAGTGTTCCATCGATATCAAAAAAAACAGCTTTGACTTCCATCCTATCCCAATCTCCCCTTTTGTGATACAATGATTATACCACATTTCAGAAAGAGTAAGTAAATCATGCCTAAGAAAATCCTTGTTTTACATACGGGTGGGACTATTTCCATGCAGGCCGATGCTTCTGGCGCTGTTGTGACCAGTTCAGATAATCCTATGAATCATGTATCCAACCCACTTGAAGGAATCCAAGTTCATGCCTTGGACTTTTTTAATCTGCCAAGCCCCCATATCAAACCCAAACATATGCTGGCTCTCTACCAAAAAATCAAAGAGGAAGCAGATAATTACGATGGGGTGGTGATCACACACGGAACCGATACTTTAGAGGAAACAGCCTATTTCCTTGATACCATGGAAATTCCCCACATGCCCATCGTTCTAACAGGAGCCATGCGCAGCTCCAATGAACTCGGTAGTGATGGTGTTTATAACTATCTGAGTGCTTTACGGGTAGCTAGCGATGACAAGGCTGCTGACAAAGGAGTTTTGGTCGTTATGAACGATGAAATCCACGCTGCCAAGTATGTCACCAAAACACATACGACTAATGTCAGCACCTTCCAGACCCCAACACATGGCCCCCTCGGTCTCATCATGAAACAGGAAATCCTCTACTTTAAAACAGCTGAACCTCGTGTTCGCTTTGATCTTGATCACATACAAGGCTTGGTGCCTATCATCTCGGCTTATGCTGGTATGACAGATGAGCTGATTGATATGCTGGATTTAGAACACTTGGACGGTTTAATTATCCAAGCCTTCGGAGCTGGTAATATTCCCAAAGAAACGGCTCAAAAATTAGAAAACCTTCTGCAAAAAGGAATCCCAGTCGCCCTGGTTTCACGATGCTTTAACGGTATCGCTGAGCCTGTTTATGCCTACCAGGGTGGGGGCGTGCAATTACAAAAATCTGGTGTCTTCTTTATTAAAGAACTCAACGCCCAAAAAGCCCGCTTGAAACTCCTCATTGCCCTCAATGCCGGACTAACAGGGCAAGATTTGAAAGACTATATGGAAGGCTAAGACTCTTGAAAAATCTCTTCAAACCACGTCAGCTTCCATCTACAAGCTCAAAGCAAGGACTTGAGCTGACTTCGTCAGTTCTATCTACAAGCTCAAAACAGGGACTTGAGCTGACTTCATCATTTTCATCTACAAGCTCAAAGCAGGGAC